>JBOHDU010000482.1:0-3138 GCA_050700615.1 Nocardioidaceae bacterium | reverse complement strand
ACGTGGTGTTGCTCGACGTACATCTACCCGGTGGCGGCGGCAGCGAGGTGCTACGCCGCGTGGTGCAACGACTGCCCGACGTACGGTTCCTCGCGCTCAGCGTCTCCGACGCCGCCGAAGACGTCATCGCGGTGATCCGTGGCGGTGCGCGCGGTTATGTGACCAAGAACATCACCGGTGAGGAGCTCGTGAGCGCGCTGCGCAGGGTGCGTGACGGCGATGCCGTGTTCTCGCCCCGGCTGGCCGGGTTCGTCCTGGATGCGTTCGCTGGCCAGTTCGAGGTGGCGGAGGTCGACGAGGATCTGGACCGACTGACCGAGCGTGAGCGCGAGGTGATGCGCCTGATCGCCCGAGGTTATGCGTACAAGGAGGTCGCGGCCGAGCTGTTCATCTCGATCAAGACCGTCGAGACCCACGTGTCGAGCGTGCTGCGGAAGCTTCAGCTGTCGAGCCGGCACGAGTTGACCCGGTGGGCGACGGAGCGCCGCCTGCTGTGACACCCTAGCCCGGTCGACAGCGTGCTGGCCGCATGCCGGCTGGTCCCGGCAGAAATCCGCTGCGACGCGGTGGGGGAGGCACGGTTGGCCGGTCGGTACCGACAAGATAGGGACATGGTGGAGGTACGGGACGTCCCCGACAGCGAGCGCTTCGAGATCCTCGTCGGGGGGTCGGTTGCCGGTTTCTTGCAGTACCACCGCCGGCCACCAGACACCTTCGTGGCGATCCACACCGAGATAGCTCGTGAGTACGCTGGGCAGGGGCTGGCCGGCAGGTTGGTTCAGCACGTCCTCGACCAGGCCCGTGCCGAGGGTCTGCGGGTCAAGCCGGAGTGCCCCTTCGTAGCCGCCTATGTCGACAAGCATCCGGAGTATCACGATCTGGTACTCGGCCACACCGCAGGGGGCGCGTGAGTGGGCACGCTTCAAAACGTCCTGCTGTTCGTACACCTGGTGGGGTTCGCGGCATTGTTCGGCGGCGCGCTGGTGCAGGTCAGGGACGAGGTCAAGGTCGTCAACGCGGCAATGCTCAACGGCGTGATCGCCCAAGTGCTGAGCGGGCTCGCCCTCGTCGGGGTGATCGAGGGCCGGAACGAGCCGCTCGACCACACCAAGATCGCGGTGAAGCTCGCGGTGGCGCTGGTCATCGCGGTGCTGTGCTGGGTCAACCGGCGCAAGGAGGCTGTGCCGGGCGGGCTGTTCAACGCGATTGCGCTGCTGACTCTCGTCAACGTGGGGATCGCTGTCTTCTGGTGACATCCAGGAGCCCGAGCGCGGGAGACGATCGGTCGCCGTGCAGGGCTGACCCTGGGCCTCGCCCGCCCGCCTGACGATGCCGGCCGGCCCCGCGACCGACGCGAGTCCGACGGATGACGCTGCCGAGGTGGTTGTCCGACTCGGTTCCGCCCGCCGGACAACCAAGCGCCCGACTCGCGCGTGTATTTCGTGCAGGGGTGGATCGTCAATTACCCTCGACTACTGATGGGTGGTGAAACATGAAGGCAGCTGCGCGGGTCGTGGCGCTGGTCAGCTGCGGAGTCGTGCTGGCGGGGTGCTCTGCGGCGGTGGGTGACACGCACGCCTCGGTTGGCGACAACACCGGCCAGACCGGCGCGCCCACGGGCGCCTCACAGACCAGCGCTCTGAAGCCGCTGCACCCGAGGGTTCGCCTCGTCTCGAGTCACCACCACAGCGTGTCCTGGCGTGGCCCGGTGGTGTTCAAGGCTGCTGATGCCACCATCGTCTCCGCCACGGTCCGAGGCGGCCCTGACCCCGTCTCCGGGGCAGTCCACGCGCAGGGCGCGCGTTGGCGGAGCACTGGGCTGTTGACCCCCTCGACGTCGTACCACGCGGCGGTGCGGCTGCGCACCTCCACCGGGCAGCGGATCACCCGCGCCATCCGGTTCTCGACCACCAAGCCTGACTCGACGTTGAGCCTGACGGCCACACCGGGGCCGGGGTACGTCGTCGGCGTCGGCGAGCCGATCGTCGTCAACTTCAACCAGCCAGTGACCGACGAGGCCGCCGTCCAGAAGCGGATGAGCGTGATGGCCGGCTCCGAGCACATCAAGGGCTCCTGGCACTGGTTCTCCAGCACGCTGGTTCACTACCGCCCGAAGAAGTACTGGCCGGCCAACACCGAGATCAAGGTCGGGATCGACCTCGCCAATCTCTACGTCGGGCACGGGGTGTGGGGCGATCGCAACCATGACTGGACCTGGCACACCGGCAACGCGCATATCAGCTACGTCAACTCGGTGAAGCACACGTTCACCGTGACAAGCAACGGCAAGCGCATCGCCGTCTGGCCGACCGGCACGGGGATGCCCGGGTTCGACACCCGATCGGGCACGTACGTCGTGCTCGACAAATCGCCGACGGTCGAGATGACCTCGTGCAGCGTCGGACTGTCCTGCACGCCGGGGACTGCCAACTACTACGACCTGCAAGTGTCCTGGGACACCCGGGTCACCGACAGCGGCACCTTCGTGCACGCGGCGCCGTGGGACTCCGAGATGGGTGTAGCCAACACCTCGCACGGCTGCATCCACCTGGCGACGACCCACGCCCGCTCCTTCTACCACATGAGCCTGCCGGGCGACATCGTCACGCTGACCGGCTCGCCACGCCCCCCCAACCCCGACGACCCAGGGATGATGGACTGGAACATGTCGTGGTCACAATGGCGCGCCGGGTCAGCGCTGCACTGATCTTGACTGAGCCCGCGACTTCGTCCTCGCCGGGTCAGAGTTTCTCGACGGGTGAGTAGCGAAGCAGCAGGCGCTTGACGCCGGCAGATCCGAAGTCGACCGCGGCCACGGCCTTGTCGGCTTGGCCCTCGACGGTGATGACGTTGCCCATGCCGAACGTGTCGTGCATGACCCGATCACCGGGCTCGAGCGAGGGGACCGGGCGGGTTCCGGCGGTGGGTTTGGGGGCGGGGAGGGACGCCCCGCCCCGTCGGGCGGTCGTGCCCGGCTGTGACGTCGCGGCGTAGCCACCCGCGGTGACGTAGCGGCTGCTGGCCGACGAGGACCCCCACCGTGACTGGTCGGACTCGGTGCGCCGCCACTCGACCAGGTCGGTCGGCAGCTCGGCCAGGAACCTCGAAGCCGGGTTGTGCTGGGGTGCACCCCATGCC
>JBOHDU010000481.1:0-3300 GCA_050700615.1 Nocardioidaceae bacterium | reverse complement strand
GTCGACGACTCGATGGACTCGATCCTCAACTGGTACAAGGAGGAGGGCTTCATCTTCAAGGGCGGGTCCGGCGCTGGCCTCAACCTCTCGCGCATCCGCTCGAGCAAGGAGCTGCTGAGCTCCGGTGGCACCGCGTCCGGGCCGGTGTCCTTCATGCGAGGAGCCGACGCGTCCGCAGGCACGATCAAGTCGGGAGGGGCCACCCGTCGCGCCGCCAAGATGGTCGTCCTCGACGTCGATCACCCCGACATCCAGGAGTTCGTCGAGACCAAAGCCCGCGAGGAGGACAAGATCCGGGCGCTGCGTGACGCCGGTTTCGACATGGACCTCGGCGGCCGCGACATCGTCTCGGTGCAGTACCAGAACGCCAACAACTCGGTGCGGGTAACCGACGAGTTCATGCGGGCGGTCGAGAGCGGCACGGAGTTCGGCTTGCGCGCCCGACAGACCGGCGAGGTCATCGAGACCATAGACGCGCGTCAGCTGTGGCAGCGGATCGCTCAGGCGGCGTGGGAGTGCGCAGACCCCGGCATCCAGTACGACGACACGATCAACGACTGGCACACCAATCCCGAGACCGGCCGCATCACCGCGTCCAACCCGTGCAGTGAATACATGAGTCTCGACAACAGCTCGTGCAACCTGGCCTCCCTCAACCTGCTGAAGTTCCTCAAGGACGACGGCACGTTCGACGCTGCGCTGTTCGCGCGCTGCGTCGAGCTCATCATCACGGCGATGGACATCTCGATCTGCTTCGCCGACTTCCCGACTCAGGCGATCGGCGACACGACACGTGACTACCGTCAGCTCGGCATCGGCTACGCCAACCTCGGTGCCCTGCTGATGGCGATGGGGCTCGGCTACGACTCCGACGGCGGTCGGGCGCTGGCGGCGGCCATCACCTCGCTGATGACGGGGACGTCCTACCAGCGCTCGGCGGAGATCGCAGGGGTCGTCGGGCCCTACGCCGGCTACGCACGCAACGCCGAAGCGCACAAGAGAGTCATGCGCAAGCATGCGGCGGCGAACGACGCGATCCGCACCATCCATCCTTCAGACAAGGCGGTGCAGCTCGAAGCCACCAAAACTTGGGGGTCGGTGCAGAAGCTGGGGGACAGGTTCGGTTTCCGCAACGCCCAGGCATCGGTGCTCGCTCCGACCGGCACGATCGGCTTCATGATGGACTGCGACACCACGGGTATCGAGCCCGACTTCTCGTTGGTCAAGTTCAAGAAGCTCGTCGGCGGCGGTTCGATGCAGATCGTCAACCAGACCATCCCTCGGGCGCTGAAGAAGCTCGGTTACCAGCAGGAGCAGGTCGAGGCGATCGTCGACTACATCGCCGCGCACGGCCACGTCATCGACGCCCCTGGTCTCAAGCGTGAGCACTACGAGGTGTTCGACACGGCGATGGGCGAGCGTGCGATCGCGCCGATGGGGCACGTGCGGATGATGGCGGCCACCCAGCCCTTCCTGTCCGGTGCTATCAGCAAGACCTGCAACCTGCCCGAGACGGCGACGGTCGAGGAGGTCGCCGACATCTACCTGCAGGGCTGGAAGCTCGGTCTGAAGGCGCTGGCGGTCTACCGTGACAACTGCAAGGTCGGTCAGCCACTGTCGGATGCCAGGGCCAAGGGGAGTGACAAGGCGTTCGAGGCTGCGGTCGAGGTCGTCGAGCGCCCGGTTCGCAAGCGGTTGCCGAAGTCGCGGCCGTCGCGCACCACGTCGTTCACGGTGGGTGGCGCCGAGGGCTACATGACGGCAGGGTCCTACCCTGACGACGGTCTTGGTGAGGTGTTCCTCAAGCTCGGGAAACAAGGCTCGACGCTGGCCGGGGTGATGGACGCGTTCTCGATGGCGATCTCGATCTCGCTCCAGTACGGCGTGCCGCTCGAGACCTACGTCAGCAAGTTCACCAACATGAAGTTCGAGCCCGCAGGGTTGACCGATGACCCCGACATCCGCATGTCGCAGTCGATCATGGACTACATCTTCCGTCGGTTGGCGCTCGACTATCTGCCGTTCGAGAGTCGCGCCGCCCTTGGCATCTACACCGCCGAGGAGCGCCAGCGACAGCTCGACACGGGGTCCTATGAAGCGGTTGAGGCCGAGGTCGAGGATCTGCCGGAAGCCGAGTCGTTGAAGTCGGCCAGCGAGCCCTCGGTTGCACCCGACGCCCTAGCCGACGAGGTAGCGATGGTGGTGGAGACCGCAAAGCCGGTGCCCGGCACGGCCAAGACGTCGACCGAGCTACTCGAGGTCATCCAGGGCAAGGCGATTGACGCCCCCCTCTGTCTGACCTGCGGCACCAAGATGCGCCCCAGCGGCTCGTGCTACGCCTGCGAGGGCTGCGGCAGCACCTCCGGCTGCAGCTGACGACACCGGTCATGACGTGCGCAAAGTGGTCTCAAACCGCAGCGTAACGACGAGCGGGATCCGCGTCACCGCGGCACCAGCACCCGCTGACCGCTCGCGCGGACGCGAGCTCTCGGCCCCGCCATCGAGCGCAGGGGCCGAGAGCTCGTCTTGGACTCGCGGCTCAGCTGAGCGTGCAGCCCAAGCTGTTGTCGTTGTCCAGCGTCGTGGCCAGCGCCAACATGGTGGCGCGGTCGTTGGATGCGAACGCCGCGTTCACGGACGTCACGATGGGCGGCCCGGACGCCGTGGTCGTCCAGCGCCGCAACGGGTAGCCGAGCTCCTCGGTGGCTGCGTTCAGCCAGGCGGCCGACGCCGCCCTCATCAGAATCTGCTCCGCGCCCAGCGTTCCGGCTCCGCCCTTGTAATTCAGGGCGTTGATGAACGTGTCGTTGGCCAACTCAGGCGTCACAACGAATCCTAGGTGGCCGCCGTATTGGTACGTGAGCAACATGTCGGGGCTGATGTAGACCAAGGGTCGCTCGGTCCAGTTGTCAGTGTGGTTCTTCCAGTAACCCGGGGTGCAGCCCTGGTCGCCGATCGTCATCCCCTGAGCCGGCGCCACGAATCCAACCACTGACGTCAGCAATGCAGCAACTGCAAGGGTCACAGCCCCTTTACGCATCGTCCCTCCAGAATTGAGAACCCCGACCCGCTTGAGCGGATCGGACAGGAACGTCCGGTTCCTGCCTCGTGACCATAGGATCAGACAGATGACCCGCCATGGCCCGTTAGGATGACTTTGTGCCCATACCTGGGTGACGGACAGGGCGAGACGCCCCCGTGGTCAAGACACGAGACCACGGGGCGTCAGTTCAGTCGGTGGCTTCCGCGAGAAGTGCTTCGATGGTCGTGAACGGCTCCTTCGTTCATCCCTTTTTGACC
>JBOHDU010000480.1:0-7533 GCA_050700615.1 Nocardioidaceae bacterium | reverse complement strand
GTGACCAACGTCGACGCCGACCACCTCGACAACTATGGCACCGTCGAGGCGTACCAAGACGTGTTCGAGCAGTTCCTCGGTCGCATCGACAGCGACGGCTTCGTGGTGTGCTGCGTCGACGACCCTGGCTGTGCCCGGCTGGCGAGGTCGGCGAAGATCCGCGGCCTCGAGACGATCCGCGTCGGCACCGGTCCCGATGTCGACGTCCGTGGTGGCGCGGTGTCGTTCGAGGGGGAGTCGTCACGGTTCGAGGTGCAGCGCCGCGACGGCACCCGGCTCGGTGCGGTGCAGCTCCAGGTGCCCGGACCGGCGTACGCCTCTGATGCCCTTGCCGCGCTGGCCACCGGTCTGCGACTGGGCTTCGGCTTCGACGAGGTGGCGCAGGGTCTGGCCGGATTCCGAGGCAGCGGGCGCCGGATGCAGCTCACGGGGGTTGCCGACGGGGTTCGCGTGTACGACAGCTACGCCCACCACCCCGCCGAGATCGACGCGGATCTGCGGGCGGCTCGGGCGATGGTCGGTGCCGGGCGGGTCGTCGTCTGCTTCCAGCCGCACTTGTTCAGCCGGACCCGCATCTTCGGGGCACAGATGGGCCAAGCGCTCGGGCTCGCCGACGAGGTGGTGGTGATGGACGTGTACGCCGCCCGTGAGGACCAGCAACCGGGCGTCAGCGGGCGCATTGTCGCCGAGGCTGTGCCGTTGGCGAGTGACCGGGTCAGCTATCTGCCGGTCTGGGCCGACGCTGCCGCGGCGGTCGCGTCGTTGTCCACACCTGGCGACATCGTGTTGACGCTCGGCGCCGGGGACGTCACCAAACTGGGGCCGGCAATCCTGCGGCTGCTGGAGGAAAGGGAGGAGGAAGCGCTGTGATGCTGCGCAAGCAAGACACTCGGCAACGGTTCGCCCGACGTCGCTGGCACGGCCGGCTGCTCGGGATCCGGACAGCGGTGATCTCGCTGGTCCTGGCGGTGGTGCTGGCGTTCGGCGCCTGGGTGGTTCTGTTCTCGTCGTGGCTGGCCGTCGACGCGGTCGTGGTCTCGGGGGAGCAGACGCTGTCGAAGCAAGCCGTCGTTTCGGCCGCAGCTGTGCCCATGGGGACGCCGCTTGCGAGGGTCAACCTCGACGACATCAGCACCCGGGTGGCGCGACTGCCCGCCGTCGCGTCGGTGTCGGTGCATCGGTCGTGGCCGAACACGATCGACATCCACATCACCGAGCGTCGGCCGGTGGCCAACATCCATCGGCAGGGTGCCTGGTGGGAGCTGGACCGCACCGGGGTGATCTTCCGCAAGATCCCGGCGCGTGCGAACGGCCTGCCGGTGATCGAGCTTCACTCTCAAGTCGACCCTGAGACTCTAGCTGCGACCGCCGCCGTGGTGACCGCGCTTCCCGCCAACCTCCTCAACCAGGTGCGGCGAATCAAAGCCCACTCGATGGACTCGATCCGGCTACAGCTCAACGACGGCCGCGTCGTCGTCTGGGGGAGCTCGGCCGAGTCGCCGATGAAGGTCCGGGTGCTCGCGGCGCTTCTGCAGCGGAAGGCACACCTGTACGACGTCAGCGTGCCCACCAACCCGACCACCGCCGCCCATTGAGCTCATGGCCGTGACCACGTCGTGCACCAGGTTCGGCGAGCGGCGTGTCCAGGTCCCGGTCTGCAGCCGAGCGGCGGGCGCGCCGATCTCGGATCGGCCGAATTCGTCTGGCGTGTCGGTTGCCCGACGTCGGTTGGCAGGCTTAGGTTGGTTGCCAACACGAGGTTGACATAACTATAACCCTCTAGTTGAGGATCACTGTTCTGGCAATCTCGTGTCTTCCCCACAGCAGCACAACGCAAGGCGCGACCCCGCATGGGGTCGCCGTGATCCCCGCTCGAGAGGCACGTGTCGTGGCAGCACCGCAGAACTATCTGGCGGTCATCAAGGTTGTGGGTATCGGCGGCGGTGGTGTCAATGCCGTCAACCGGATGATCGAGGTCGGACTCCGGGGCGTGGAGTTCATCGCCATCAACACCGACGCCCAGGCGCTCTTGATGAGCGACGCCGACGTCAAGCTCGACATCGGCCGCGACCTGACCAGGGGGCTCGGTGCCGGTGCCGATCCCGCGGTGGGTGCCAAGGCCTCCGAAGACCACGCCGAGGAGATAGAAGAGGTGCTCAAGGGCGCCGACATGGTTTTCGTCACCGCGGGTGAGGGTGGGGGTACCGGCACGGGAGGGGCCCCCGTCGTAGCCCGGATCGCGCGATCCCTCGGCGCCTTGACGATCGGTGTGGTGACCCGACCGTTCGCGTTCGAGGGCCGCCGCCGAGCCAACCAGGCCGAGGACGGCATTGCCGAGCTCCGGGAGGAGGTCGACACCCTGATCGTGATACCCAACGACCGCCTGCTGTCGATCTCCGACCGCAACGTGAGCATCCTCGACGCGTTCAAGCAGGCCGACCAAGTGCTCCTGCAAGGCGTCTCCGGCATCACCGACCTGATCACGACCCCGGGCCTGATCAACCTCGACTTCGCGGATGTGAAGTCGGTGATGTCCAATGCCGGCTCCGCCCTCATGGGCATCGGCAGAGCCAACGGAGACGACCGCGCGGTGGTCGCGGCCGAGATGGCGGTGTCGAGCCCGCTGCTCGAGGCCTCCATCGACGGCGCGCACGGCGTGCTTTTGTCGATCTCCGGTGGTTCCGACCTGGGGCTGTTCGAGATCAACGAGGCCGCCGCCTTGGTGTCCCAGGCCGCCCACGCCGAGGCCAACATCATCTTCGGCGCGGTGATCGACGACGCCTTGGGTGACGAGGTTCGCGTCACGGTCATCGCAGCCGGGTTCGACGGTGGGATGCCCAAGCGCCGCGACCAGAGCCAGCCGGCACTGCGCCGTGACTCCGCGGCCAACCGCGCAGACCCTCGGGCGACATCGGGAGCCCAGCAGGGCCCGGCGCAGAGCCCGGCGGCGAGCCGGCCGGCTGCCGACGCACCTCCGGCGACGCGGTCCACCGAACCGGCTGCCGAGCAACCACAGAAGCCTGCCGCGTCGAAGAAGCCACGTCCGATCCCCTTCGACGACAACGACGACCTCGACGTCCCGGACTTCCTCAAGTAGTCCCGAGCAACGCGAAGGGTGAGCGGCAGCGCATGTTCGCCAGTCGTGAGCAGCGGGTTGGTGCGGCCGGGGCCGTCGACGTCGCGTTCACTGACCGGTTCGACGGGGTCAGCGCGCCGCCTCTCGACGCGCTCGACCTCGGCCGGGGGTCGCCCGACGAGGTGTCAGCCAACTTCGCCCTGCTGGCACAGTGTTTCGGCGTCGCCGGCTTCGCCCGGATGCGTCAGACCCACAGCGCGAAGGCCGTGCTCGTGTCGGGTCCCACGGCAGAGGGCTCGTCGCCTGAGTGTGACGGGCTCGTCACGACCGAGCCCGACGTCGCGCTGTGCGTCCGTGCCGCCGACTGCGTGCCGGTCGTCCTCGCCGACACCGCGCGCGGCGTCGTGGGGGTGGCTCATGCCGGTCGGCTGGGGGTCGCTGCGGGGATCGTGGACGCTACCGTCACGTGCATGCGGTCCGCAGGGGCCGGCCGAATCGAGGCGTGGATCGGGCCGCACATCTGCGGCGGCTGCTACGAGGTTCCGCGACAGATGCGTGCCGAGGTGGCGGCGGTGGTCCCCGTTGCTTTCGCCTGCACGACCTGGGGAACTCCGTCCCTCGACCTCGGTGCGGCCGTGCACGCACAGCTGGTCGGCGCGGGTTGCGAGGTGACCTCCCGAGCGGTGTGCACGCGTGAGTCGCCCTCCCTCTACTCCTACCGGCGCGACGGCGCCGATGCCGGGCGCTCCGCCGGCCTGGTCGTCCTGCGGGCGCGCGGTGCCTGAGTCAAGACGAGACGAGATCGCGTCCGGTCTTGCCGAGGTGCGCGAGCGGATCCGGCAGGCGGCCGCGGGGGCGGGCCGCGAACCGACGGACGTGACACTGGTCGTGGTGACCAAGACCTGGCCCGCTAGTGACCTGCGGCTGCTGCACGACCTTGGCGTGCGCGACGTGGGCGAGAACCGTCACCAGGAAGCGGAGGAGAAGGCGGCCGAGTTGGCAGACCTGGAGTTCACCTGGCACTTCGTCGGTCAGGTCCAGTCGAACAAGGCGACCCACATCGCGGCGTACGCCGACACCGTGCACTCGGTCGACAGCGTCCGGGTTGCTCAGCGGCTCAACGCCGGCGCACATCAGCACGAGCGCGAGCTCGACTGTTTCATCCAGGTGAACCTCGACCCGGAGGCGGCCCGGAAGGGCCGGGGTGGGGTGGTTGCCGCCGAGGTCGACGACGTGGCCCATGCGATCGAGACCGCCGGCCGGCTGCGGCTGGTCGGTGTCATGGGCGTGGCGCCGCTCGACGCTGACGCGGTTGCCGCCTACGCGGACCTCCACGAGACCTCCGAGCGCTTAGTCGCGCGATACCCCTCGGCCAGGTTCATCTCGGCGGGGATGAGCGGGGACTTCGAGGCAGCGATCAGGGCCGGAGCGACACACGTGCGTGTCGGCAGCGCGGTGCTCGGCCAGCGGGCACTCCTCCGGTAATGTCGGCGGCGATAGGTCGTTCAAGGGCGATCGTCAACGTCCATCACTGGATCGCTGCAGCAACGATGAGTGCGGAGGCAACAAGGTCATGGCGGGTGCAATGCGCAAGGTCGGCGTCTACCTCGGCCTGCTCGAAGACACAGACCGCTACGAGGATGACTATTACGCCGACGACGAGGCCTCAGCCGCCCCGGCAGCGCCGGATACTCGGCCGGTGAAGGCCGTCCGAGAGGACCGACCGAGAGAGGTGGCGTCCTTGAACGAACGACGTAGGCCGACGCAGGTCGTTGCCGAGCTGTCGCGCATCACGACGCTGCACCCCCGCAACTACAACGAGGCCCGCACGATCGGTGAGCACTTCCGCGACGGCACCCCGGTGATCATGAACCTCACCGAGATGGACGACAACGATGCGAAGCGTCTTGTCGACTTCTCCGCGGGACTCGTGTTCGCGGTCCGCGGCTCGATCGAGCGGGTGACCAACAAGGTCTTCCTGCTGTCGCCCCCTAACGTGTCGGTTGCGGCCGAGGACAAGCAGCGCATCACCGAGGCCGGCTTCTTCAACCAGTCCTGATCGCGTCCGTGTTCGAGCCGCAGCCCGGTCGCTCGTCGACCTCGTCGTCGTCCTGAAGTCGGCCCGCTTGGCGGATGTCCTAGGCTTCACTCGTGCATGTCCTCGGCGCTGTCATCGAGCTCGTGTTGTGGTTCTACATCCTTCTTCTGCTTGCCAGGATCGTGATGGAGTGGGTGCAGATGTTCGCACGCTCCTGGCAGCCGGTCGGCCCCGCCGTCGTCGTGCTCGAGGTGCTGTACTCCGCCACCGACCCCCCCATCAGGCTGATTCGCAAGGTCGTCCCTCCGCTGCGGCTGGGCGGCACCGCAATAGATCTGTCGATTCTGATCGTGCTTCTCGTCGTTTGGGTCCTGTTGGAAGTGAATCGTCGTACGCTGCTTGGGTGACCAGCCGGTCGTCCATGCGGCCGGGGCCACACCGCCAACGAAAACGGACCGACCGGCGGATTGCCGGCGCCCCGGCCAACCCGACAGAGTACCGTTGCAGACCACTTGTCCATTGATGCCGAAGCACATGAGGTGACACCCATGCCGTTGACCCCCGAAGACGTGCACAAGAAGACGTTCACGCCCGTCCGCCTTCGCGAAGGCTACGACATGGGGGAGGTCGACCAGTTCCTCGATGAGGTCGAGACTGAGCTGACCCGGCTCTACCAGGAGAACGAGGACATGCGCGGCAAGCTGTCCACGGCAGCGACCGCGTCCCCCGCTCCGGTGAGCGCACCCGCATCGACGCAGGAGGCCCAGGCCGAGGAGTCACCTGCCGCCGTCGCCCCGCCGGCAGCCTTCGTCGCGCCCGCTGCTGCGGGCCTGATGGAGCTCCCGGTCGTGCGGACCGTCCCAGAGGCGTCCAGCGCAGCGGCTCGGCTGCTCGAGATCGCAGGTCACAATGCCGATCAGCTGGTCGACGAGGCGAAGGCCGACGCCGACAAGATCATCGGCGAAGCCCGCACCAAGTCCGAGCGGCTCGAGACCGAGTCCCGGTCGAAGGCCGAGCGGCTCGAGTCCGACGCCCGTACCCGGGCCGAGAAGCTCGACTCCGAGACCACAGATCGGCGCAACCAGCTCTTCGGGCAGCTTGAGCGCGACAAGGAGAACTTGGCCCGCGAGCTGGACGAGCTTCGCGCGTTCGAGCGTGAGTACCGCACCCGGCTCAAGGGCTACTTCGAGGGTCAACTGCGGGCTCTCAACGGTGAGGGTGACGGTGAGATCACCCTGACTCCCGCCGCCGATGGTGAAACGCCGCGTCGGCTTCGGCAGCTGCTGGGTGAGGACGAGCACAGCGGCTCCTGAGCCGCGCTGTCGCTGATCCTGGCCGCGTGGCGACGGGCCAGGATCAAGGCTCGGTGGCGGCCTTGGTGATGTCGAATGCCAGCTGCAGCTCGTCATTGCGCCTCCATCGCCCATCCGGCGGCTCGGCAGCCTCTTCCGTCATGCCCAGCGCCAGGACCTCGCGCGACACCAGGTCGGCGTGCTCTCGCAGGGCCTCCGCGACCGCGCCGTCCGACCACCACCTCACGACGATCCGATCCGTCACGTCGAGGCCGGCCGCCCTGCGCGCGTCCTGGATCAGCCGCACGACCTCACGGGCGAGGCCGGCCCGAACCAGCTCGGGAGTGAGCTCGACGTCGAGCGCGACGGTCTCGCCCTGATCGTTGACCACGGACCAGCCGGCTCGCGGGCGTTCGGAGACGATCACTTCGTCGGCGCTCACCTGCACCGGCCCGTCGACGTCGAGCGTGGCCGCGCCCGTGGCGGCCAGCTCCTTGGCGAGCTTCTCGGGGTCGGCGGCAGCGATCGCGGCCGCGACCGCGGGCGTCCGCGTGCCGAACCGCTTGCCCAGCGTCCGGAAGTTGCCCTTGGTCGCGTGGTCGACGAGGTCACCGGCCGAGGCGAACGACTCGACGGTCTCGACGTTGAGCTCGCTGGCCACCTCCGCGCGCAGCTCCGGAGTGAGGCCGGCGAAGGCCGCGGACGCGACCAGCGCCCGTCGCAGCGGCTGCCGGGTCTTGACCTTCGCCTCCGCTCGTGCGGCCCGACCGAGCTCGACCAGGCGGCGCACCAACGCCATGCTCGCCTCGAGGTCGGGATCGACCAGGCTCTCGTCGTGGGACGGCCAGCGAGCCAGATGCACCGACTCGCTGGCGTCGTCGTCGACGGAGCGTACGACGTCCTGCCACACCCGCTCGGTCACGAACGGCGTCACCGGGGCCAGCAGCCGGGTGATCAGCTCGAGGGTCTCGTGCAGGGTCCACAGCGCGGCCAGGTCGCCGTCCCAGAACCGCCGCCGCGAACGGCGCACGTACCAGTTGGACAAGTGGTCGACGAACTCCGACAGCAGTTGGCCGACCCGCTGGGTGTCGAAGGCCTCCAGTGCTGTCGTGACGTCGCGGGTCAGG
>JBOHDU010000479.1:0-1735 GCA_050700615.1 Nocardioidaceae bacterium | reverse complement strand
ATCCACAACGGCACGATCATTGCCAAGGACATGAACCCGAGCCTGTTCGCCCAACTGAAGGGCGCGACCGGCCACCGAGGCGCAACGGGTGCCACCGGGGCGACAGGAGCCACCGGTCCGCAAGGGGTTCCCGGCGCTGACGCCTCCTACAAGGGCTCGAACTGGGGTGTCATCGACCGCAACGTGATCGGGGACGCCGACGCATACCTGCGCGCCGGCCCCACCTCCGCCTGGGCAGGCCAGCAGGTCCAGAAGCCGCCGTCCGGCATCGGCAGCCTCGGCATCCGCACCGCCAGTGGTTCCGACAAGACCGAGTTCGGCGACGAGGTCGACTACCAGGGCGTTGCGCTGAGCAGCATCACCAACGTGGGCTACTCGGTCTACACGACGGGCGAGAACAACGCCATCGCCGCGAACAACATGCCCAGCATCGACTTCGAGATCAACCCGAACGACGGCAGTGGCAAGACTTACTCCTCGCTGGTCTACGTTCCGAGCAACTCCACGGCGAACGCCTGGACCACGATCAATGCGGCCACAGACCCGAATAACGACTGGGGCCTGACTGGCGAGGATGCGGCTCATTGCGGGATCAACTACACCCGCTGCACATGGACGCAGATCCAGACCATGTTCCCCGACGCGACCATCTACACGGTGGGGATCAGCAAGGGCCGCGACTACGCGTTCTCCGGAGCCGTTGACGACCTGGTCGTCGGCAACAAGACGTACAACTTCGAGCCGTTCGGCGTCTACAAAACCACCACCCCCTGAGCCGGCACTGACGGCCGAGACCGGCCGCCGTCTCAGGCACGGGGCGGGTGGGAGCGAAGGCTCCCGCCCGCCCCTTACACGTGATGGCAAGGCGCCGGCGCGAGGGCAGACCGGACGTCTGTCGAGTGTCGACAACACAGCCGACGCGCCCGCATGGTGGCGCGCAACAGGCGGAGACTGCTGGATCCCGGCCAAGACGCTTCTATGGGCTGTCAACCCATAGAAGCGTCTCAGCTCAGGGCGGCCGCGATGATGAGAGCAAGGGTCGCCAGGCCGGTGCAGAACACGCTGGCGACGGCGATCACCACGGTCGGGACCGAGCGCGGGTCGAGGTCCGCGGCCACGAGCAGGCGGGTCCGGCGCCAGCGTACGCCGCTCGCGACGATCAGGCAGCCGCCGATGACGACCGCCACGAGACCCAGGCTGATCGCCCACCAGCCACCGTCCTCGACACCGAGCCTGGCCACCGCGCCGCCGACAGCGAGCACTGACAGCGCGGTGCGGATCCACGCCTGCGACGTACGCTCGACGAAATAGCCGGGCCGCCACTGCTGCAGCCGGCCGGAGCCGTTGGGGTCGACCGGGTCGGGGCTCATAGCCGGATCGCGACCGCGACCAGACCGAACACCGCGATGACCACCACGCCCAGCAGGAGCAGGGGCGCGGCGGCCGGTGGAGGCAATTAGCGGCCGTGCTTCAGAGCGGCGTCGACGGCCCTCCAGTGCCCGTAGGACCAGACCGCGGCCACCATCCCCACCACGCAGCTGGCCGCCGCCGCCAGCAGCGGCCACTGGTCGTGCGAGCCGAGATGGCGCAAGGCCACCAGGGCGACGCCGATCGCGACGAACGCCAACGACGTGCGCAGCCATGCGAGCAGGGTCCGCTCGTTCGCCAGCACAAAGCGGGCGTCGACTGGGGGCTCGGGAGGGGGCGCCGACGAGCCGTCGGCCGGGGGTCGCGG
>JBOHDU010000478.1:0-2431 GCA_050700615.1 Nocardioidaceae bacterium | reverse complement strand
GCGCCCCACTCGTCGACCTCGGTCTCTTCCGCGTCACCACGTTCGCCGCCGGGCTCGGTGTGCAGCTGGTGTTCGGCATCGTCATGGGGATGTTCTTCTTGGCATGGACCCTCTACATGCAAGTCGGATTGGGTTGGACCCCATTGCATGCCGGCCTCACCGGGGTGCCGTTCTCGCTGGCCTTGTCGGTGGCCGCGGCCTGCTCCGTGCAACTGCTCGTGCCCCGGTTCGGCCGACGCGTCCTGCACAGCGGTGTCATCTCGATGCTTGTCGGCGTCGGCGGCTATGTCACCGTCGTGGAGCACTACGGCGCGGCGCTGACCAGCGCCGAGATGACGGTGCCGCTGGTGTTGATGGGCGCCGGTATGGGGCTGATCATGGCCCCACTGATGAATGTCATCCTGTCCCAGATTCCCGCGGAGTATTCCGGGTCGGCGTCGGGACTCACCAACACGACCAACCAGCTGGGCTTCGCGCTCGGGCTCGGGCTCGTGTCAGTGACCTTCCTGGGGTACCTGCACCCGGTCCGCGCTGCGGCCCTGCCGCTGATGTACGGCGCCGCCTTCGAGCATGCCCTCGGGTGGGTTGTCGCCGGTCTGCTGATCGTTGCCGTCACGATGTTCGCGCTCCCGCGCCGCGCCGGCCAGCACCACGAGTGAGGACACCTGTGATCATCGATGCGGCCAGATTGGTTTGCAGCCGATGCAAGCTGGGGCACCGGATCCACGGCGCCTCTCCCTGACCCCGCCGACCTCTCGAGGGTGACTACGCGCGGACGCGAAGCTATTGCCCGCCTGGTTGAGCTGCAACGAACGCACCCAGGTCGACTACTCTCCCGCGATCGACTGCATCGTCACTCCGAAGATCTTCGACTGCAAGATCAGCCCCTACAACTACCCCGGCTGCACTTACCAGGACGCCAACCGACCGAGCACCGAGGACATCAAGGCATCGTCATCCACGACATCGAGGGCACCGCCCAAGACGGCCTCAACGTGTTCCAGGACCACAACAGCGGGGTCAGCAGCCACTACATCGTCGATACAGATGGCACGATCTACCAGTGCCTGCACGAGAAGGACATCGCCTACCAGGACGGCAACTTCTGGTCCAACGAGCACACGATCGGCATCGAGCACGCTGGATTCGACGCCAACGGCTACGACTGGTACAACGCCACGGAGTACCTCGCTTCGGCCCAACTGGTCGCCTATCTGCTGACGAAGTACCACCTGCCGCTCGACCGCGGGGTCGTACTCGCGCACGGCACCGTCCCATCACCGAACTATCTGTCGGTCAACCACGTGGACCCTGGCCCCTACTGGCTGTGGGACTACTACTTCGGACCGATCCACGCACAGGGCGTCCCCTACTCGCAGCCGAGCACCGACCCGCACTTGTTCACGCTTCGGCCGTCGACCGACCAGCAGCCGCTCGGCCCCAATGGCACGGAGACGCCCGACAACTTCAACTTCTTCTATCTCTACAAGGGGCCGAGCACCGACTCCGGCCGCATCCCCTCTCTGAGTAACGGGACCGACATCACCGATGAGACGGACAATGTCGAGGTCGGGATGAGTTGCTACTACCTCGACAAGGTGCCCGACCCGGCCGGCACCGGCGACACGATGTACAAGATCTGGTACGGCGAGTATGACCAGCTCGGCGCTCCCTCACCGAGCCGGTTCCAAGACGCGCAGCTCGCCTGGCTCGCCGTTCCCCAAGATGCCAACGTGGTCGAGGGCGTGGGCACTCCCGTCACGATCACCAGCGCCAACGGCGGGACGGTGCTCGTGTACGGCGACCCCACGGCGTCTTCCCGCTACATCCTCGGCTCGGCCCCGGACGGCGCGACCTTCGCGTCGATGACCACGGTCGGTGACCCCAAGCACCAACAGAAACTGTGGTACGAGATCGACTTCAACCACCGACAAGCTTGGGTGCCGGCCAGCGACGTCAGCGTCGGGCCGGGTAGCTGAGTCACGGGTGGCCGTGATTCAACCGACCATCAGCACCTGCGGCCACCACCTCATTGACGCGCGGCGGCGACAGTCCTGCGTGCATCACGCCACGCGATCAGCCCCGTGCGGAATCGCGGCGAGGTGACGTCCTCCCCGCGGCGCCTTGCCTGCAGCTGGGTGACCAGCCACGTCGGCGCGTGCGCCTGCTCGATCGCACGGGTCTTCGTGAGGAGCTGACCCGTCGCTAAGGTGTGACGACCACGTGCCATCGAGGTCAGCCCTAGGTCGGCTATCACGGGATCGAGCCAGAAAGTCGGATGCCGCACCGCCCAGGCCCAGTACCCGGTGAGCTCAGCCCGCGCCGCCTCCCGCACATCGTCGTCGTTCATCGCCGGGAAGACCTCGCCTGGTGGGCACCCGAATACCGCGAAACCGTGGCGCACCAGCTCAGCCCTGGTGACCCCCGAGAG
>JBOHDU010000477.1:0-1902 GCA_050700615.1 Nocardioidaceae bacterium | reverse complement strand
GGCCTTCGGTGGCCTGTTGCTGCTGGGTGCCCGGGCCGGCGACCTCGTCGGCCGCCGCCGCATTTTCTTGATCGGCATCGGGTTGTTCACCATCGCCTCGCTGTTGGGCGGACTCGCCACGAGTGCTGGCTGGCTGCTGGCGGCCCGCACGGCACAAGGCGTCGGCGGCGCGTTGGCCGCCCCCGTCAGCCTTGCGCTGCTGACCTCGACGTTTGCCGAAGGCCGGGAGCGCACCCGCGCGCTCGGCCTCTACACCGCAGTCTCCATCGGCGGCGCCGCGATCGGTCTGGTTGCCGGCGGCATGCTCACCGAGTGGGCATCGTGGCGCTGGGTCATGTTCGTCAACGTGCCCATCGGTGCGGCGCTGCTTGCGGCTGCCGCTGTGGTCGTCAGCGAGTCCCCCCGTGTGCAAGGCAGGTTCGACCTGGCCGGCGCGGTCACCTCCACGGTCGGGATGACGTCGCTCGTCTACGGCTTCGTGCACGCGGCCAGCGACGGATGGGGCAACCCAACAACGGTGGCGGCGTTCGCGGCGGGCGTCGTACTGGCGGTCGCGTTCGTGGTGATCGAGCGTCGCGCCGTCGCGCCGATCACGCCGCTGCCGTTGTTCGCCGATCGGATCCGAAGTGGGGCCTACGTCGCGCGGATGCTGCTCGTGGCCGGGATGACCGGCATGTTCTTCTTCTTGACGCAGTTCCTCCAAGACGTGCTGCACTACAGCCCGCTCCAGACCGGGCTGGGCTTCCTGCCCGTCACCATCGCGCTGTTCGGCGCGTCGCAGGCCAGTGCCCGCACGCTGATCGAGCGGTTCGGTGAGCGGCTGGTGCTGATCGTCGGCGCCTCCCTGTCAACGCTGAGCCTGCTGTGGATGACCCAGCTGTCTGCTCAGAGCGGATACACCGACGTCCTGGGACCGCTGGTCCTGCTCGGGGTCGGGAACGGCCTGGCCTTCGTACCGCTGACCTCTGCCGCATTGTCAGGCGTCAAGCCCGAGCACGCCGGTGCGGCATCTGGGCTCGTCAACGTGACCCAGCAGGTAGGCGGATCTTTGGGCCTCGCGGTGCTCGTGACGGTCTTCGGCACCGCGAGCCGGCACGTGACGCCGCTGGTGAACTCCACGCCGGCCGAGCAGACGCGACAGGTGTTCGTGGCTGGGGCCGATGCGGCCTTCCTGGTCGCGGCGATCCTGCTCGCAATCACCGTGGGTCTGGCGACGACGGTGCTTCGGCGGCGCCCGGACTTGGCGGCCAACTGACCCATGCAAGCCCCGTCAAGGCAGGCCTTCCGGCGATCACCTTGCCGCCCGACAGCGCAATGTCGGGCGGCAAGGTCACGGAAGTGCGGAGAACCGACGCAGGGAACAGGCACCTGACTCGTAGTAGGAGATCGTGGTGAAGGATGTAGCCGCGAGCTGCATCCGATTGATCACCTCGATCGGCGCCTGCAGGCAGTGCCGGACCGACAGCTTGATCGGGTTGACGTGGCTCACGACGACCACGGACTTGGCGGGGTACGCCGCGACCACCTCGGCCAGGGCCTTCTCCACCCGCTGCTGGACCTGCACGATCGACTCGCCTCCGGGGGGCGCCACATCCATCGAGCCCAACCAGGCATCGAGCTCGTCCGGCCAGCCCACCTGCACCTCCGCAAGCGTGAGTCCGTCCCACACGCCGAAGGCGCACTCGCGGAAGCCGTCCTCGATCTGAACTGGCAGCCCAAGGCGGTCGGAGACGATGGCGGCCGACTCGCGCGTCCGCCGCAGTGGCGACACAATGATCACGTCGGCCCCGCCGTCGCGACGCAACGCCTCGGCCGCTCGCATGGCCTGCTTCTGGCCCTCTTCGGTCAGCCCCGGATCGTCACCACCTGGTCCGGAGAACCGCTTCTCCACGGTGTGGATCG
>JBOHDU010000476.1:0-9804 GCA_050700615.1 Nocardioidaceae bacterium | reverse complement strand
GGTTGGCCGGCGCGCTGATGGGGATCCAGGCGATCAAGGGCGTCGAGGTCGGTGAGGGGTTCGAGATCGCCCGCGGTCGCGGCTCGCAGGCGCACGACGAGATTCAGCGGGGGCCGGACGGCATCCGGCGTACGTCGGATCGCTCCGGTGGGACCGAGGGGGGGATGTCGACCGGCGAGCGGCTCCGGGTGCGGGCCGCGATGAAGCCGATCGCCACCATCCCACGCGCGCTGCACACGGTCGACGTGGCCACTGGCGAGGACGCGGTTGCGCACCATCAGCGCTCCGACGTGTGTGCGGTGCCGGCCGCGGCCGTGGTCGCCGAGGCGATGGTCGCGTTGGTGCTGGCCGAGGCGGCACTGGAGAAGTTCGGGGGCGACTCGGTGGGTGAAACCCAGCGCAACGCGGAGGCCTACCTGGCCGCGCTGAGGTACCGATGACCGACCCGCCGCGCTCGCGACCGATGGTCGTGCTGGTCGGCGCTCCCGGCGCCGGCAAGACCACGGTCGGCGAGATCCTGGCGGCACGGTGGGGGGTTGCCGCGTTCGACACCGACGGGGCGGTCGAGACGGTTGCCGGCAAGCCGGTATCGGACATCTTCGTCGAGGACGGGGAGGCGGCGTTCCGCGCCCTGGAGGAGGACGCGGTCGCGGCGGCGCTGGCGGAGCAGGTCGGGGTGGTGTCGGTGGGTGGGGGTGCGGTGCTGGCCGCGGGCACCCGCGCCCGGCTCAGCGAACGCCGGGTGGTCTTCCTCGACGTTGGGCTGCCGGCCGCGGCGTCCCGGATCGGGCTGGGAGTCGCGCGTCCGCTGCTGCTGGGCAACGTGCGGGGTCAGTTGAAGGCGTTGCTCGACGCTCGGCGTCCGCTGTACGCGGAGGTTGCGACCGTGGTGGTGGCCACCGACGACCTGACCCCGGATGAGGTGGCCGACGCCGTCGAGCGCAGTCTGAAGGTGCAGGCCGGCGCCGATGGATGAGGTGCGCCGGATCCGGGTGGCCGGGGCGAGGCCGTACGACGTGAGGGTCGGTAACGGCGTGCTCGACGAGCTACCCGGCCTGCTGGGGGAGCAGGTGCGCCGGGTGGCGGTGGTGCACCCCCCGGCGCTCGCGCGCCGGGCGGGGGAGATCCGCGCCGAACTCGACGCGGGTGGCTTTGCGACCTACCCGCTCGTCGTGCCCGAGGGCGAGAACGCGAAGACCGTGGCGGTGGCGGCGGCCTGCTGGGGGTCGCTGGGGCAGGCGGGGTTCACCCGCTCGGACGCGGTGGTGGGGATCGGTGGCGGGGCGACGACCGACCTGGCCGGATTCGTCGCTGCGACGTTTCTGCGCGGGATCGCCGTGGTGCAGGTGCCGACGACACTGCTGGGGATGGTCGACGCTGCCGTGGGCGGCAAGACGGGTGTCAACACGGGGGAGGGCAAGAACCTGGTCGGTGCGTTCCACGAGCCAGCTGGCGTGCTGTGCGACCTCGCGTGGTTGGGGACGCTGGATCGGCGAGAGCTCGTCAGCGGGTTGGCAGAGGTCGTCAAGTGCGGCTTCATCGCGGATGCCGAGATCTTGTCGATCGTCGAAGCGCAGCCCGATCGCGTCGTCGTCGCGGCGTCGGCTGAGCTTCGCACCCTGGTGGAGCGGGCGATCCAGGTCAAGGCCGATGTCGTATCCGTCGATCTTGAGGAGCGCACCTCGGCCGGTGGTGCGCTCGGCCGCGAGGCACTGAACTACGGGCACACGCTGGCGCATGCGATCGAGCGGGTCGAGAACTACGGCTTCCGGCACGGCGAGGCGGTGTCGGTGGGCCTTGTCTATGCCGCGCAACTGGCGCGGCTCGCCGGGCGCCTCGACGACCAGACCGCCGACCGACACCGGGCCACGCTCGGGCTGCTGGGGCTGCCGACGTCGTACGCCGGAGCCGGCTGGGGGGAGCTCCGGGACGCCATGCGGGTCGACAAGAAGACGCGGGGAGACCTGCTGCGCTTTGTCATCCTCGAGGCGGTGGGACAGCCGGCCATCCTGGCCGGCCCTGACGAGGCGCTGCTGCAGGCGGCGTACGCCCAGATCGTGGTCCCACCCACTGGCTAACCTCCCGCCCACTCGTGATCACGATGACGGGTGGTCACGACCACTGGTGATCGTGACCACTAGGCTTCGGCCGTGGACGTCTTCGTGCTGAACGGCCCGAACCTCGGCCGGCTCGGCGCGCGGGAACCCGAGATCTACGGCACGGTCTCGCACGACGAGCTTGTGCGGCTGTGCAAGAAGTGGGCCGGTGAGCTCGGTCTGCAGATCGAGGTGCGCCAGACCGACGACGAGGCGCAGCTGGTGCAGTGGCTGCACGAGGCCGCCGACACCGGCACCGCGGTCGTGCTCAACCCCGCGGCCTTCACGCATTACTCCTATGCGCTGCGCGACGCCTGCGCGCAAGTCGTGGCGCCGCTGGTCGAGGTGCATCTCACCAACCCGGCCGCCCGCGAGGAGTTCCGCCACCGGTCGGTGGTCGCGGCGGTCGCAACCGGGACGATCGCTGGCTTCGGCGTCGACTCGTACCGGCTGGCTCTGTCTGCGCTCGCTGCCGTCGTCGGCTCCCCGAAGCCCGACCCCCACCGGTAGCCCACAGCAGCAGCCGAGGGTGGATGCCCGCCGGCCAGCAGCGTTTGGGGTGGCCTCGGGGTGGCCGGTTAGACTTGCCCCTTGTCCTCGTGGTCGAGGTGAGACCACATCCCGCTGGCAGGAAGAAGTGGTATTTCGCATGGCCACGACCAACGACCTCAAGAACGGCATGGTGCTCAACCTCGAGGGTCAGCTGTGGTCCGTTGTCTGGTTCCAGCACCACAAGCCTGGCAAGGGTGGGGCCGTGGTGCGCACCAAGCTCAAGAACGTGCTGTCCGGGAAGGTTGTCGACAAGACGTTCAACGCCGACGTCAAGGTCGACACGGCCAACGTCGACAAGCGCACGATGACCTACCTCTACAACGACGGTGAGTCGTTCGTCTTCATGGACGCCGAGACCTACGACCAGATCCACGTGTCCCCCGACACGGTCGGCGAGGCGGCGCGCTTCATGCTCGAGAACACCGACGCCGTCGTCGCGATGCACGAGGGTACGCCGCTCTACGTCGAGCTCGCGGCCTCTGCCGAGCTGACCGTCGACTACACCGAGCCGGGACTGCAGGGCGACCGTTCGACCGGTGGCACCAAGCCCGCCAAGCTCGAGACCGGCTTCGAGATCTCGGTCCCCCTGTTCATCACCACCGGCGAGAAGGTCAAGGTGGACACCCGCGACGGAAGCTATCTCGGCCGCGTCTCCGGTTGAGTGTCAGGACCAGGCGATGGGTTCGCGATCCAAGGCACGTAAGCGTGCGCTGGACATCCTGTTCGAGTCAGAGCTGCGAGGCCTTCCGCCGGGCGGCAGCCTCGCCGACAGACAGGCCGACGCCGATCCACCCTTGAACCCATACGCGGTCGCACTCGTCGAGGGGTTCGTGGCGCATCGCGACGAGATCGACGCGCAGATCAGGCAGCATGCGCAGGGCTGGTCGCTCGAGCGGATGCCTACCGTCGACCGCAACATCTTGCGGATCGCGGTCTACGAGCTGGGCTACGTCGCCGAGGTGCCGCGCGCTGTGGTGCTCAGCGAGGCGGTGGCGCTCGCGCGCCAGCTCTCGACCGATGACTCGCCCGGCTTCGTCAACGGCGTGCTGGCCGCGATCGCGGGAATCACCACGTCCGGCCCGTAGCCCCGGCTCCCCGTTCGCGTGTGCGGCCGGGTGCCGTCCCAGCCAACCCGCGGCCTGCCCGCTTCGCGGCGGTACGAGCGACGGGGGTGTCAGCGGTTCACAGGCCGGGCTACTCCTGGGTGCGCAGCACGCCCCAGGTGATGAAGCGCTGGGCGAGGCGCGACGGCGGCTCGTCGTAGATCACGGCCAGCGCGCGCAGGTCGTCCTGCCGGATCGAGAGCACCTTGCCGTTGTAGTCGCCGCGTTGCGCCTGGATGCTGGCCGCGTAGCGCAGCAGCGGCTCCGAGTCGGGCGTGGTCAGGGTCTGCAGCCGCTCCAGGTCGAGGACCAGCCGCGGCGGTGCTTCGGCGGCCACCCCGGGACCGGTGTCGCCGGGGAGCAGCTCCGACATCGGCACGCCGTAGAACTCGGCGAGCTCGGACAGGCGCGCAACGGTCACCGCTCGGTCGCCGCGCTCGTAGGAGCCGACGACGACGGCCTTCCAGCGCCCCTTGGACTTCTCTTCGACCCCGTGCAGCGACAGACCCTGCTGCTGCCGGATCGCTCGCAGCCGGGAGCCGAGCTCCTTGGCGTAGTCGGACGCCATCAATTCACTCCTCAAGGTCCCTCCGTGCGCGCACCTGCACTCACGGTCCTGCACACATGGTGCGGTCATCGCCACGTGCGCCGCTCCCAACGGTCGCTCACTCGAACTGACGACTGATGACGTCCAGACCGAGACTCGTCACGATGAGTGGCGGCCAAACAGGAAAGACACACCGCTAGCGCACAAATGCTACCGGTCGAAAGTGCCGCGCGTGATCGTGTAGCGTTATTCGCGCACGACATCCTTTAACGAGCCGTCCGGTGAGGCGGGGAAGGAGGTCACCGTCATGACGTCTGCCCAACGCAGCAGTCGCGACGCCACCACCTCTCGCGTGGTGCTCGACGCATCCGCCATCTCTCGCGCGTTGACGCGCATTGCCCACGAGATTCTTGAGCGCAACAAGGGTGCCGACGAGGTGCTCCTGCTCGGAATCCCCACCCGTGGGGTTCCGCTGGCCGGCCGGGTCGCCCGGACCATGAGCGAGGTCGAGGGTGTCGAGGTGCCCAGCGGTTCGCTCGACATCACGATGTACCGCGACGACCTGCGGCTGCGCCCGGCGCGTGCGCTGGAGCGCACCGACATCCCAGCCAGGGGCGTCGACGGCGCCACGGTGGTGCTCGTCGACGACGTGCTGTACTCCGGACGCACAATCCGGGCGGCGCTCGACGCGCTCAACGACCTCGGCCGGCCGCGAGCCGTCCAGCTGGCCGTGCTCGTCGACCGCGGGCACCGCGACCTCCCGATCCGGGCCGACTTCGTCGGCAAGAACCTGCCGACGTCGCTCGCCGAGTCGGTGCGAGTGTTGCTCACCGACTACGACGACGCCGACTCCGTCGTCATCACCACACCGAGCGGGGTGCCGGCATGAAGACCCACCTGTTGTCCAGTGCCGACCTCACCCGTGACGACGCCCTGTTGATCCTCGACACCGCCCAGGAGCTGCGATCGGTGGCCGACCGGCCGATCAAGAAGCTGCCGACCTTGCGCGGCCGTACCGTCGTCAACCTCTTCTTCGAGGACTCCACCCGCACCCGGATCTCCTTCGAGGCGGCGGCGAAGCGGCTCTCGGCCGACGTCATCAACTTCTCGGCCAAGGGCTCCAGCGTCTCCAAGGGCGAGAGCCTCAAGGACACCGCCTTGACACTCGAGGCGATGGGTGCCGACGCGGTCGTGATCCGGCACAGCGCCGCGGGTGCGCCGCACCGACTCGCCACCAGCGGATGGGTGCGATCCAGCGTCGTCAACGCCGGTGACGGCACCCACGAGCACCCGACCCAGGCGCTGCTCGACGCCTTCACGATGCGTCGGCACCTGGGCGAGCTCGAGGGCAAGCGCATCACGATCGTCGGTGACGTCCTGCACAGCCGGGTAGCGCGGTCCAACGCACTCCTGCTGAGCACGCTCGGTGCAGAGGTCACCTTGGTTGCTCCGCCCACGCTGCTGCCCGTCGGAGTGGAGACCTGGCCGGTGCAGACGTCGTACGACCTCGATCCGGCCCTCGACAAGTGCGACGCGGTGATGATGCTGCGGGTGCAGCGCGAACGGATGAACGCCGCCTTCTTCCCGAGCGCCCGGGAGTACAGCCGGCGCTACGGCCTCGACGACCGGCGCTTCGCCCGGTTGCCTGAGCACACGATCGTGATGCACCCCGGCCCGATGAACCGCGGCATGGAGATCTCGGCAAACGTCGCTGACTCCGATCGCTCGGTGATCGTTGAGCAGGTCACCAACGGCGTCGCGGTCCGGATGGCGGTGCTCTACCTGCTGCTCAGCGGCCAGGATCCGCAGCCCGAGCCGACCGCGGAGGTGACCGAATGACCGACTACCTCCTCCGTGGTGCCCGACCGCTCGGCGCCGAGCCGACCGACCTGCTGCTCTGCGGTGGGCGGCTGGCCGACCCGGCCGAGGCGGGGCCGAAGGCCGTACGCATCGACGCCGACGGGCTGGTGGCGCTGCCCGGCCTCGTCGACCTGCACACCCACCTGCGCGAGCCGGGGCGCGAAGACGCCGAGACCGTCGAGACCGGGTCGCGGGCCGCGGCGGCTGGTGGCTTTACGGCGGTGCATGCCATGGCCAACACCGAGCCGGTCGCGGACACCGCCGGGGTGGTCGAGCAGGTCTGGCGGCTCGGCAAGGCCGCTGGGCACGCGGACGTGCAGCCGATCGGCGCGGTTACCGTGGGCCTGGGCGGTCAGCACCTGGCCGAACTCGGCGCGATGGCCGACTCGGCGGCGGCGGTGCGGGTCTTCTCCGACGACGGTCGCTGCGTATCCGATGCCGTGCTCATGCGCCGAGCACTCGAGTACGTCAAGGCCTTCGACGGCGTCGTGGCCCAGCACGCACAGGAGCCTCGGCTCACCGAGGACACGCAGATGAACGAAGGCGTGATGTCCGGGGTGCTCGGGATGCGAGGCTGGCCGGCGGTCGCCGAGGAGGCCATCATCGCCCGCGACTGCCTGCTTGCGGCCCACGTCGGGTCGCGGCTGCACGTCTGCCACGTCTCGACCGCCGGCTCCGTCGAGTTGGTTCGCTGGGCGAAGA
This sequence comes from Nocardioidaceae bacterium, assembly GCA_050700615.1. Classification (GTDB taxonomy): domain Bacteria; phylum Actinomycetota; class Actinomycetes; order Propionibacteriales; family Nocardioidaceae; genus JBOHDU01. Next base: position 2,944 of record JBOHDU010000476.1, on the reverse strand, counting down.
GCAAGGGTTGGGCCGTCACCGCCGAGGTCACTCCTCATCATCTGCTGCTCACCGACGATCTGGTCGCGGGCTACGACCCGATCTTCAAGGTCAACCCGCCGTTGCGGACGGCCGCCGACGTCGCGGCACTGCGCGCGGGGCTGGCCGACGGCACGATCGACTGCGTAGCAACCGACCACGCGCCACACCCCACCGAGGACAAGGAGTGTGAGTGGGCGGCCGCGGCGATGGGGATGCTCGGGCTGGAGACCGCACTGAGCGTGGTCCACCGGGCGATGGTCCAAACCGAGATGCTGGACTGGAGCCAGGTCGCCGACCGGATGTCTGTGCGTCCGGCTCGCATCGGCCGGCTCGCCGACCACGGCCAGCCCCTCGAGCCCGGGGCCCCGGCCAATGTCGTGCTCTTCGATCCGCAGGCCAGCCGCAGGATCGACCCGGCCGAGTCGGTGTCGTTGTCGCGCAACACGCCGTACGCCGGTATGGAGCTGCCCGGGGCGGTCGTCGCGACCTTCCTGCGCGGCCGGCCCACTGTCCTCGACGGGAAGCTGCAGTGACTGTCACGGGCGTGGCGCCGGACCGAGCCACCACCAGGGTGCCGGCGCTGCTCGTGCTGGAGGACGGCCGCACGTTTCGGGGTGAGTCCTTCGGGGCTACCGGCGAGACGGTCGGGGAGGCGGTGTTCGCGACCGGGATGACCGGCTACCAGGAGACGCTGACCGACCCGTCCTACCACCGCCAGGTCGTGATCATGACCGCACCGCACGTGGGCAACACCGGCGTCAACGTCGAGGATGACGAGTCAGGGCGGATCTGGGTGGCGGGTTACGTCGTGCGTGACCCGGCCCGGGTGGCCAGCAGCTGGCGGGCCACCAAGAGCCTGTCGGCCGAGCTGGCCGACCAGCACGTCGTCGGAATCAGCGGAGTCGACACTCGGGCGCTCACCCGCCACCTGCGCGAGCGGGGCGCCATGCGGGTGGGCATCTCTACCACGACCACCGACCCCGACGACCTGCTGTCCATCGTCCGTGCGGCGCCTGCGATGACTGGTGCGGCGCTCGCCGACGAGGTGACGTCAGCGACCGCGACGGTGGTTCCGGCGCTGGGGGAGCGGCGGTTCCGCGTGGCCGCGCTCGACCTCGGCATCAAGGCGATGACGCCGCGCCTGCTCGCGGCGCGGGGGATCGAGGTGCATGTGCTGCCGGCCGGCTCGACCATCGACGACATCGTCTCGGCGGATGCCGACGGGGTCTTCTTCTCCAACGGGCCCGGCGACCCCGGGACCGCCGACCACCAGGTCGACACGCTGCACGCTGTGCTGGACCGGGGTCTGCCCTACTTCGGCATCTGCTTCGGCAGCCAGCTGTTGGGGCGTGCGCTCGGCTTCCCGACCTACAAATTGAAGTACGGCCACCGGGGCATCAACCAGCCGGTCCTCGACCGCACCACCGGCAAGGTCGAGGTGACGGCCCACAACCACGGCTTTGCCGTTGACGCCCCGCTCGGTCAGGCCACCGTCACCCCGCACGGCCAGGCCACGGTGAGCCACATCTGCCTCAACGACGACGTCGTCGAGGGGCTGGAGCTGCGTGACGCCCACGGGCGCATGACCGCGTTCTCGGTGCAGTACCACCCCGAGGCGGCAGCCGGCCCGCACGACGCCGGCCACCTGTTCGACCGCTTCACCGATCTGCTGGCAGCGCAGACAGGGGGCCGATGATGCCGAAGCGCGAAGACATCGGCTCGGTGTTGGTTATCGGATCCGGACCGATCGTGATCGGCCAGGCGTGCGAGTTCGACTACTCCGGCACGCAGGCGTGCCGGGTGCTCAGGGCAGAGGGGGTGCGTGTGGTGCTCGTCAACTCCAACCCTGCCACGATCATGACCGACCCCGACGTCGCCGACGCAACCTACGTCGAGCCGATCACCCCCGAGTATGTCGCCAAGGTGATCGACAAGGAGCGGCCGGACGCCCTGCTGGCCACCCTCGGCGGCCAGACCGCTCTCAACACCGCGATCGCGCTCGCCCACGACGGGACCCTCGAGAAGTACGGCGTCGAGCTGATCGGTGCCTCGATCAGCGCGATCGAGGCAGGCGAGAACCGCGAGTCTTTCAAGCGCATCGTCGAGGCCCTCGGCGGCGAGGTAGCCAGTAGCGTCGTGTGCCACACCATGCCCGAGTGCCTCGCGGCCGCCGTGCGGCTCGGCTTCCCCGTCGTGGTGCGGCCGTCGTTCACGATGGGGGGTGCGGGCTCCGGCATGGCCTACGACGTGACCGGGCTGCGCCGGGTCGCCGGCGCCGGGCTGGCCGCGAGCCCCACCTGCGAGGTCCTGCTGGAGGAGTCGATCCTCGGCTGGAAGGAGTACGAGCTCGAGGTGATGCGCGACGGCCACGACAACACCGTGATCGTCTGCGCGATCGAGAACCTCGACCCGATGGGTGTGCATACCGGCGACTCGATCACCGTGGCGCCGGCGATGACGCTCACCGATCGCGAGTACCAGGCGATGCGCGACATGGCGATCGGCGTGATCCGGGCCGTGGGCGTCGAGACCGGGGGGTGCAACATCCAGTTCGCGATCAACCCGGCCGACGGGCGGATGATCGTCATCGAGATGAACCCCCGGGTCTCGCGCTCGAGCGCACTCGCGTCCAAGGCGACCGGCTTCCCGATCGCCAAGATCGCGGCCAAGGTCGCGCTCGGCTACTCCCTCGACGAGATCCCCAACGACATCACCCGGGAGACACCGGCGAGCTTCGAGCCGAGTCTCGACTATGTCGTGGTGAAGGTGCCGCGGTTCGCGTTCGAGAAGTTCCCGGCGGCCGACCCGGTGCTGACCACCCACATGAAGAGCGTGGGGGAGGCGATGGCCATCGGGCGGAGCTTCCCGGAGGCGCTGCAGAATGCGCTGCGGAGCCTGGAAAGTAACCACGGTCCGTTCGGCT
>JBOHDU010000475.1:0-7091 GCA_050700615.1 Nocardioidaceae bacterium | reverse complement strand
ACTCGGCGCTACCGTTGTTAGCGAGCCTTCTACGTCGCCCTTATGCACCGGGAGGTGAGTGGCGTGGCTGAGCAGAGTCCGGCGAGACCCAAGACTGTGGTAGTCGTCGATGCCGAGAACCCGCTTGTCGAGATCCAGGGCGAGTTCTTCTGGCGCGAGGATCACGACCAGATCGTGGCCGCCGTGCGGCAGGACGCCTACCAGGACGGCTACGAAGCCGGCTGGAGGGACGGCGCGCAGCAGACCGCGGCTCAGCAGGTGGTCCTCCGCTACCGACCACCTCTGCTGACGAGGCTGTCGCGTTGGGCGTGGGGTCTCATCATCGTGACCGGCATGGTCACGTTGCTCGTGGTCGCGACCGTCGGAGCCGTGACCAGCGGCCGCTAGCACACAGGGTTGCAGGTCCTCTTCAGTTGTCCACAGTTTGGCGGCTCCCCTGTACCGCCGTCGCCTTGCCCGGCGTGATGCTCAACGGGTTGTAATCGCCCATTGAGCCCGCGGGGGTAGAGGATGACACTTCGTCGTCGATTGGCTACCAGCCTGACGTTGCTCCTGGTGTGCGCCGCGGCCGGCGGCTGTGGCGAAAGCGCTGGAGGCACAAGCCAGCTATCCGCCCCGTCTCGCTCCGCTCCGTCTCTGCTGCAGCGGATGAGCCACGGACTCGAGCCTTCCAGCAGTCCGACGTTCGTCCAGCTGCCAACGCCGGTGGATGCTGCCGCTCGAGCCTTTGCGAGCGCCTGGCTGGGCTACGACGCTCGCTCTCAATCCAGTTCCGACGTCCTGCGAAGGATTCGCAGGCTCGCGTCCCGATCCCTGCTGGACGGGCTCCGGACCTCCCCTCGCCTCCGGTTGCCGTGGGCGACGCTGAAGGCGCGCAACGAACGCTCCCGATTCGTCCCCGTCGCCGTCTCGGCCCCAACAACCCAACAGTCGGACACCAGGACGCCGACCGTGATCGTCACCGGCGTACTGCACACCGAGAGCACCATCGCCCACCTTTCCACACCTGAGTCGATCTGGTTGCGCCTGTCCCGGATCCGTAGGCGTTGGCTGGTGATCGACGTGCGAGGTGGTGGAGCATGATGCGACTCGCGATACTGCTCACTCCTCTCGGCGCGCTTCTCGCGTTGGTATTCCTGGTCGTCGCCGTACTCGGGCAAGCTACGCCCGCCTCATCCGCAACCATGCTCACCGCATGCGACCCCGTGCTCCCAGCTTCCGGTACCTCCTGGCACCTGACGCCATCCCAATGGCAGAGCGCGCGCACGATCATCGCGGTCGGCCGCCAGCTCCACGTCCCGGCCCGCGGATGGGCCATCGCCATCGCGGCGTCCCTGCAGGAGTCGGGTCTCCTGCCACTCCCCTACGGAGACAAGGACTCACTCGGGCTGTTCCAACAACGCTCGGCCTGGGGCAGCAAAGCGACACGGATGGATCCGGCGACGTCGGCCGCCATGTTCTTCACCGGTGGCCGCGGCGGCGAGCCTGGGCTGCTCGACGTATTCGGATGGCAACGGATGCCGTTGACCCTTGCCGCGCAGGCGGTCCAAAGGAGCGGCTTCCCGGACGCCTACGCCCAATGGGAGCCGGTTGCTGACGCCATCGTCAGCAGGGTCGGCGGCAGCGAGCCGTCAGGCTGCGCACCTCCCGGTCATTGGGTCTCACCGGTCCAGCCGGGCTCGTTCGTCCTCACCGCGGGCTTCGGCCAGTGCGGCAGCTTGTGGCAGTCGTGCCACACCGGCGTGGACTTCGCCGCCCCAACTGGCACTCCTGCCATGGCTGCGGCAGACGGAGTCGTCGTCTTCTCTGGCGTCGACGGACCTTACGGCAATCTGGTCCGAGTCCTCCACCCCGGCGGCATCGCCACCTGGTATGGCCACCTTGACCGCCGCCTCGTCCAGGTCGACCAACACGTGGCCGCCGGTGAGGTTGTGGGGCTGATCGGCCAGACCGGAAACGCGACCGGACCGCACCTGCATTTCGAGGTCCGCATCCACGCAACCAGGACCGCCGACGGTACGCCGATAGACCCGCACCGCTGGCTGATCAACCACCACGCCCTCAAGTAAACGACGGAGGACTAACACCGCGAGACCAAGCTCACCCGCACCCACGAAAGGACGAAGCGCCATGCAACCCCATCTCGATGTCAGGGTCCACCCGAACCCCAATTCGCTGCCGGGCGGATCGCAGATCCAACAGATCCTGAACGGCCTCGCCGGCTGGGCACTGATGGCCGCCCTCGCCGGACTCCTGATCAGCGTGATCGCCTGGGCACTGGGAAGCTTCGGCGGCAACTACCACGCCGTCAGCCGCGGAAAGCTCGGCGTGCTCGTGTGTGCCGCCGCGGCCGTGGTGGCCGGAGGCGCAGCACCGATCGTCAACTTCTTCTCCAACCTCGGCTCACAGATCCGATAGCGGGCGGCGACCATGCTGGTCCGTGAACTCTCAACGCTCGTCGGCACCGGCCCGCTCGGCGACGCCCACACCGGGATCCTCAGACAGGACTGCTCGTGGTGGAACCTGCTGTGCCAGGGCGGCCACGCCGTGGCCGACAGCGGCCTGTCGGCCATCACCAAGTCGATCTCCTCCGGTGTCGGATCGCTGCTCGGCCAGATCGTGCGGGTCATCGACGGCTCCACCCAGGTCCCGCTCGCTGATCCCACCTACCGCAGCATCTACTTCGGATTCCTGGGCCTGGCGGCACCGCTCGTGGCTGTCGTTCTGCTCGGCGCCCTGGTGGTTGCCGGCGTCAAAAGAGACCCGGGCACGTTCACGCGAGCCGTCAGCGGACTCGTCGTCGCCTGCCTCGGCGGCGCACTCTACATCGCCATGGCGCAACTGCTCGTGGCCCTGGACAACTGGCTGTCGCACGGCATCGTCCGCGTCACCGGCCACAACATCGTCACGGCAATGACCCATCTGGAGGCCGGATTCACCGCGATCACCGGCAGCACGGGCGACATGGCGGCCAACATGTTGATGATCGTCTTGATGCTGGTCATGCTGATTGCCGGGCTCGGCCTGTGGTTCGTGCTGGTACTTCGCAAGATCGCGATCCTCGTCGTGGTGGCCTTCGCCCCCCTGCTCATCGTCGGATGGCTGTGGGCACCGACCCGCTCCTGGAGCAGACGCGCCACCGAGGTGACCGTCGCCCTGGTGTTCACGAAGTCTGCGCTGTACGCCCTGTTCGGCATCGGGATGGCGCTGTTGTTCCGCGACAACGGGCAGAGCCTGAGCGACTTCGTCGGAGCCGTGATCCTGCTCTGCGGCGCCTGTTTCGCACCGCTGGCGATGCTGAAACTCGTGCACTTCGCAGCCGACAGCCACATCGCCGGCGAGATGATGGGCACGCTGCGCGGCGGCCTGTCACCCGTCACCGAGCGGGCACATCGAGCCGCGACCGCCGGGGCCACCATGGGCCGACACGAGATGGCCCGCCACTTCTCCAACAACACGGCAAGTCAGACCGGCGGCGGGCAGCAGCCCCGGGCCGGCAGCACCCTTCCCCTGCCACGCAACGGATCTGCCGGTGAAGCCAGGTCGACCCCGGCCGCCGCCCCCGCGGCAGGGGCGGGCGCGCAAGGCGCAAGTGGATCCGGCGGAGGTACAGCTGCCGCCGGCGGTGCGGTCGCCGGCGTCGCGCTGGCTGCCAAGACCGGCGTCGACACCGCCAAGAAGGCCACTCAGGCCGGTTCGTCGGCCCTCGATCGGCTCGCCAACGACAGCCCGGGCTCAACCAGATCAAGCAACCCCGACGACGTACGGCTCAGCGGGCCATCGGCACCCGACCAAGACACATCCCACGACGGAGGACTCTGATGAGCACGACCCGAACGACCACAGACCCACCGACCTTCGTGTTCGGCCGACGTGACCGCGGCGGCATCCTGCTCGGCTTCCGGCCACCTCAGCTGCTCATTCTCGGACTCGGTGTCGCGGTTGTCTTCGTCGGGTTGGTGACGGCCGGCGGTCGGGGCGGACTGGTCGGCACAGCTGTGCTCGTCACGGCGGTGGCCGCTGCCGTGCTGCCGATCCAGGGCAGGCCGCTGGTGGACTGGGTCCGACCGGTCCTTAACTTCGGCTACCAGCGACTGACCGGCCAGGGCCGCTACCTGGGTGGCCCGTGGGCGCTGCACCGCAACCGATACGTACGCCGCCTCGACCTTCCCGGCCTGGGGAGGCCACTGAAGATCCTCCAGATCCCCACCACTGACGGACCCATCGCTGCCCTCAAGCTGCACGATCGGTGGACCGTCCTCGTCGAGGTGCACCCCTCGACGTACGTGCTCGCCGACCGCGCCAGCCAGGAGCGTCGCGTTGCCGCGTGGGGCTCGCTGTTGGCCCAGTGCGGCCAGGAGGGCTCCAAGATCGCGGGCCTGCAGTGGCTCGAACGCTCGATCCCCGACTCCGGCCACGCCCTGGAGCAGTGGTGGGACGAGCACGGCAACGCCGACGCGCCGTACGCGGCCCCCTATCGCGATCTGATCGGCGACGCCGGCCCCGCCGCCACCCGTCACGAGATCTTCATCGCGGTCAGCATCGACAGCCATCACGTACGCCGCCAGATCCGGCTCGCCGGGGGCGGACCGGAAGGCGCCACCCAGGTACTGCTCACCGAGCTGGCCTGGATCCGGCAGGCGCTATCACGGGTCGACCTCGAGGTCACCTCCACGATCGGCGTTGCCGACCTGACCCGGCTGATCCGCACCCAGTTCGACCCGGCCGCAGCCTGCGGCATCGACCGTCGGCCGACCCACAAGACCGAGTACCTGACACCGGTGGCGGCCGGGCCGATGGCCGCCGACGCGAGCTGGAGCCACTACCGCACCGACTCCGGTGTGCATGCCGTCTACTGGGTCGCGGAGTGGCCATCCATGCCGGTCGAGGCCGCCTGGTGCTACCCGCTGTTGGCGCTCGGCGGGATCACCCGCACCATCTCGGTCAGCTGCGAGCCGATCCCACCCAGCAAGTCGCTGCGCAAGGTCCGCAGCCAACGCGTCACCAAGCGTGCCGACGAGGCCCAGCGTCGCCGCTTCGGGCAGGTCGACACGGCACAGGACGACGAGGAGTACGACGCGATCGAGCGCCGCGAACGCGAGCTGGTGCACGGCCACACCGAGTACCGGTTCACCGGCTGGGTCACCGTCAGCGCGGAATCGGTGGACGCGCTCGAGGCGGCGTGCGCACAGGTCGAGCAGGCCGCCGTTCGCTCAGCGCTCGAGCTGCGCCGGGTGCACGGCGAGGTTGACCAGGCGTTCGCGGTGGCGGCTCTGCCGCTCAACCAGGGGGTCCGCTGATGACCAGACTGGCCCGTGGCAGGCCCGTTCACCACAGCATGCACCGGCGAGGGGAGGCGCAGGGCAAGGTGCTGCTCCCGCTGCGGATCCCACCGCACCATGCGACCACGCTGAACCTGCAGGCGCTCTTCCCGTTCGTGGTCGACTCCACCCTCGGCTCTCGTGGTGTCTACGTCGGCCGCCAGACCGGCTCGGCCGCATCCTTCGTGTTCGACCCGTGGGAGCACTACGCCGGCGGCGCCGTCACCAACCCCAACATCCTGCTTGCCGGCGTCATCGGCCGCGGTAAGTCGGCTCTGGCCAAGTCGATGGCGCTGCGGATGAGCGCGTTCGGAGTCCGGGTCTACGTGCCCGGCGACCCCAAAGGCGAGTGGGGACCGGTCGCCCGCGCCGTCGGTGTCGATCCGATCGTGCTCGGGCGCGGCATGCCGGCCCGCATCAACCCGCTCGATCCCGGCCCGCGCCCGGCTGACATCGACGACGAGCAGTGGGCGCGGGAGGTGCTCGCGCGTCGTCACTGGTTGCTCGGGTCACTGGCAGAAACAGCGCTGGAACGGCGCCTGCAACCCGTCGAACGCAGCGCACTGCTGATGGCGCTGGAGACCGTGACACCCAAGTCCCCGAGGCAGCACGCGGCACCAGCGGTGATGCCCGAGGTGGTTCAGGCGCTCATCGCGCCCGCCGCTGTGGCCGCGGAGACCCTGAACATGTCGACACGCGAGCTCACCACGGAGTCCCGCAACCTGGCGCTGGAGCTGCGTCGGCTAGTGGTCGGTGACCTGGCCGGACTGTTCGACGGCCCCACCACTCAACCGCTGGACTTCGCCGCTCCCATCCAGGTCCTGGACACGTCCCGGCTCAGCGGCGACGACACCGCGATCGCCTTGCTGATGACCTGCGCGTCGGCGTGGATGGAATCCGCGCTGACCGACCCGCACGCCGGCAGACGACTGGTCGTGTACGACGAGGCGTGGCGGATGCTGCGACACCTGCCGCTGGTACGACGGATGCAAGCCCAGTGGAAGCTGTCGAGGGCGCTCGGTGTCGCCAACGTCGCCGTCGTGCACCGCATCTCCGACCTCGGCGCCGTGGGATCGACCGGCAGTGAGGCCGTCGCGCTGGCTCAGGGCCTGCTGGCCGACTGCTCCACCCGCATCGTCTACGCCCAGGAGTCCGACCAGGTTCCGGCGACCGAGGCGGCGCTCGGGCTCACCGACGTGGAAGCCGACCAGCTCATCCACCTCCCCCGGGGCCGCGGCCTGTGGAAGATCGGACGGCACTCCGCGATCGTCGACCATATCCTCGGCCAACACGAGCACGCGATCGTCGACACCGATGCCCGGATGCGCAACAACCCTGACGGGTTCGCCGCCCGATGAGTGAGCAGCAGCCACCATCGGGTGGGACCGACCCTTTCGCGGTGGTCATCTTGGGACTCGCCGGCCTCGGTTTCGCATGCTGCGGGCTGACCTGGGTTTCCGGGCAGCTCACCGCGGCTTTGACCGGTCAGGGTTGGCAGCAGGCGGCGTTCAGCCACTCGCCTGCCTTCCTCGCGCAGCTGCTGCAACGCCGCGGCCTCGACACGGCCTGGGCGGCGGCGTACCCGCAGGCCGGCGATCCTGGTCCCGACTGGTTGTTTTGGACGATCCTCGCCACCTTGACCCTGACGGCCCTGGGCCTGGCGGCGTGGAGCTGGACACGGTGGTTCGGCGAGCTTCGCCATCAACGGATCGAGCCCGCACGTTGGGCGACCCGCCGCCAGGAGCGCAGCATCGCTGTCCACGATGAGCC
>JBOHDU010000474.1:0-3215 GCA_050700615.1 Nocardioidaceae bacterium | reverse complement strand
TCCCGGCGACGCAGCCAGGCTATACCTATACCTGGAACGGCCAGGATGCCTACGGACGGACGGTCCAGGGCGAGCAGCCGATCACCGTGCAAATCGGCTACACCTACCCGGGCACCTACCTCACGCCGTCGCGGGCCGCGAGCATCGCGGCGCTGACGCCGTTCTTCGGGCACTTTTCCTACGACGGCGCGCGGGCCACCGCCGACTCGACCCGCATGACGGTGACCCTCTGGAAGAGCTGGGAAGGCATGGTCGGCAAGTGGACCCCGCCGGTCCAGGAGCTGGGCGGCTGGAGCCTGGACGTGCACCACGCCTACGATCCCGCCGAGCACATCCTCTACCTGGGCAACGGCGGGGAGACCAATGCGTCGACCCTGGCGCCGAACATCAACACGACCGGCGGCAACGGCCAATCCACCAGCTGCAATCCGAACCCGTCGCCGTGCGGCGACGGCGGACCGGCCACCAGCGCGCCGATCCATCCGATCAGCGTCGCGGTCGGGCCCGACGGCTCGGAGTACCTGTCGGATAATTACAACGCCGCGGTTCGCAAAATCGATCCCAACGGCATCATCACCACGGTGGCCGGGAATGGAACAGGGTGCCTCGGCGAGCCGTGCGGCGATGGTGGTCCGGCGACCAGGGCGTCGCTGATTGGCACCGTTGGGATCGCGCTCGGCCCCGACGGCAGCCTCTACCTGGCGGACGGCGACACCGTGCGCAAGGTCGATCCACGGGGAATCATCACCACCATCGCCGGGACCGCCGGCGTTGCCTGCTCGGCGTTTCCCTGTGGCGACGGCGGGCCGGCGACCCAGGCGACGTTCGGAACCAGCAACGGTTTTGGCGCGGTGCTTTCCGGGCTGATGGTCGGTCCGGACGGCAGCATCTACCTCACTGATCCCGGTTGGAACGTGGTGCGGAAGATCGACCCGAACGGCATCATCACCACCGTCGTCGGCAACGGCACCGCGTGCGGTGGTGGCACATATTCCTGCGGGGACGGCGGGCCGGCCGCCAGGGCGACCCTGAACGCGCCGGCCGGTCTCGCGATCGGCCCGCGCGGCGACCTGTTCATCGCCGACGAGGGCGACGTCCGGGTTCGTCAAGTCGGCCTGGACGGGACCATCACCACCGTCGTCGGATCCGGCGACGGGTGCAACGCGCCGGCCTCGCCCTGTGGCGACGGCGGGCCGGCCACTCAGGCGTCGTTCATCGACCCGGTCGGTGTCGCGGTCGCGCCCGATGGCTCGATCTACGTCCTCGACCTGTTCATGCAACGGGTCCGCAAGGTCGACCCCTCGGGGACGATCACGACGGTCGCGGGTACCGGCGTGCGGTGTAGTGGTCCCTCGAGCCCACCCCCAGCATGCGGTGACGGCGGACCGGCCGGTCAGGCCCAGCTGGCCTTTACCGCTGCCACCGGCACACCGTTGCTGGCGGTGGCGCCGGATGGCTCCCTGATCGTGCCGGATGACGACGACGGACGGATCCGTCGGGTGGCGCCGGCGCTGCCGGGCATCGGGGCCAGTAGCTACGACATTCCCTCCGAGGATAGCACCGAGATCTACGTCTTCGACGGGTCCGGTCGCCACCTCCAGACCTTGAACGCGCTGACCGGCAGCGTGACGTACAGCTTCGGCTACGACTCGGCCGGGCGGCTGATCTCGGTGACCGACGCGTCCGGCAACCAGACCACGATCCAGCGCGACGGCAGCGGGAATCCAACCGCGATCGTCGCGCCCTTCGGCCAGACGACGACCCTCACCCGCGACGGCAACGGTTACCTGGCGACGATCGTCGATCCGGCCGGTGAGACGACGAGCATCACGTCGACCAGCGGTGGCCTGATCACCCGGATCGCCGACCCCAACGGTGACGCGACCAGCTACGGCTACGACGCCAACGGCCGGCTGACCAGCGTCGAGGACCCGCTCTCGAACACCACGACCCTGTCGCGCCAGGACAGCGGCACCAATTTCACGGTCAGCTTGAAAACCCAGATGGGGCGCGCGAGCGCGTTCCAGGTCCAGAACCTGGGGACCGGCGGCGTGGTCGAGACGAACACGACCCCGGCCAACGCCACCTCGACGATCACCCTCGGGACCAACGGCGCCAGCCAGCTGACCGACGCCGACGGGACGACCTCCACGGTGACCCAGGGCGCCGATCCGCGCTTCGGCAACCTGGTGACACTGCCCGCGAGTGCCACCGTCACCACGCCGGGAGGTCTGGCCACGACCCTGAGCTCCAGCCGGTCGGTCACCCTGTCCGACCCCACCAACCTGCTCAGTCTGACCAACCAGACCGACACCTGGACGATCAACGGTGGCCGCACCGGAAGCATCGCCTACAATAACAACGGGACGACCCGGACGCTGACCGTGAACAGCCCCGGCGGGCGCCAGAACGTCTACACGCTCGACGCGAACGGACGAATCACCGGCTTCCAGCCCGATCCCGCAGTCACGCCGGTCAGCTATAGCTACGACACGCGGGGGCGCACCGCTCAGATCAGCCAGGGAAGCCAGCTCTGGACCGACGCCTACGACGCGAGCGGGCGACTCCTGACCCAGACGGACCCCCTGGGCGACGTCTTGACCCTCGGCTACGATCTCGCCGACCGGGTCACCAGCATGATCTTGCCCAATGGCGCCGCCGAGAAGCTCCAGTTCGGCTACGACCGCGCCGGCAACCTGACCAGCGTGACCATGCCGAACAACGCGCTGGTGCACACGATCGCCTACAACCAGAACGACCAGCCGACCGGCTACACGCCGCCCGGTGGCTCGCTCTACCAGATGACCTACAACAACGACCGCCAGCTCGCGTCGATGACGCTGCCCGGCCGGCCGGCGATCAACTACTCCTACGACCCGACAGGCCGATTCACCGGCGCGACCGACGCGGAGGCGACGGTCACGATCGGTTACGCCAACGGCGACGGCACCGAGCGTCCGGCCAGCGTGAGCTGGGCCGGCAGCGGCACGACCAACGCATCGGCGTTCACCTACGACGGCGAGCTGGTGAAGTCGGTGGCGGCGTCGGCGAACGCGACGCCGACCGCTCAGTACAGCTACACCTACGATAACAACGAATTCGTCACGGGAATGAATCTGACCAGCGGAAGCAGCACCGTCAACCTGGGGCTCACCCGGGACAACGATGGACTGCTGACCGGGATCACCAACGGCGGCGAGACGATCACTCTGGAC
>JBOHDU010000473.1:0-13470 GCA_050700615.1 Nocardioidaceae bacterium | reverse complement strand
AGGTTGAGGTACTGGTCGAGCGACGGCTGGACCGTGCGCTCCTCGAGATCGGGGTCGAGGATGACCATGAGCTCGTAGTTACGCATGCCTGACATCCACCTCCTGTGGACTTCGCGGTCACGGCCTTTCCGTGACAGGAGGGCGGCACGAGAGGCTCTTGACGTGGCAGAACCCGCCTCGACGACCCTCACGTGCGCTGAACTCGGACTCGACGCCGGGCCAGCGGGACAAGGTTAACAGCGCGGCACCGCGCACGGAAATCGTCGTCCACAGGCGATGCGAGGCACCTCAGTCGACCCTTCCAGGCGCGCCGATCCGGCCCGTGGCTATACAAACGGGTCCCAGCAACGTACGATTTCGGCGCTACCGTGAGTGGCAAGACGATCACCTAGCGTATCCGTACCATCGAAGACCCCGGCTTGACTGGAGGTGCACGTGCACGAGCGTAACGAGGCGCCGCTGGCCTGCCCCAACTGTGCCAGCAGTGTTCAGGCGTCCGACCTCTCCTGCGCGTCCTGTGGCTACACCCCGTACCAGCCAAGTCGGCAACCGGACGCAGAGAAGCCAGTGCCGACCTCACCGCCCCGGATCTCCAGGCCGGCCCTCGCCGATTGAGCCCGGATTGAGCCCGGGCGCGGTCGTAGGCCACAGATAGCCGAACGCCCCACTCCTGTCACCCACGTGACCCGAAGCGGGGCGTTCGCCTCCCCGTCGCCGGAATGGCGGCCGGGCTCCCCCGAGCCCGCGGTCGCCGACCGGACTACTCGGTCGCGATGGCCTTCAGCACGTTCAGCCGGGCGGCGCGGCGAGCCGGCAGCAGCGCGGCGAGCACGCCCACCACCGCCGCCGCGACGACGAATATCACCAGTCGCAGCCACGGCACACTCAAGACGCCGAGACCCTGTGCACCGAGCGCCTTGACCATCGCCGATCCGAACACGATGCCCATCACGACCCCGAGCACCGCCCCCAGCACCGCGATCACGACAGCCTCCAGGCGCACCATACGGCGCAGTTGGCTCCGGCTCAGACCGACAGCCCGAAGCAAGCCGACCTCCCGGGTTCGCTCCACCACCGACAACGCCAGGGTGTTGATGATTCCGAGGATCGCGATCACGATCGCCATCGCCAGCAGCGCGTAGATCATGTAGAGCACCTGGTCGATCTGCTTGCTCTGTGCGTCGATGAACTCCTGCTAAGTCTGCAGCGTCACGGTCGGCAGCCCCTTCAACACGTTGTCGATGTCGGTCGACACCGTTGCGAGGTCAGCGCTGGACCGCTTGCTGATGAACAGGTACGAGTCCATCGGCTTGATGCCACCACGGATCAGCGTCTGCGGCGCGACGAGGTACTGGACGGGCATCGAGTTGGCGGCGAACATGCCGCCCACGATCAGCTTCTGGGTCCCGCCTTGCAGGGTCAACGACACCGTCTGACCGACCTTGTAGTGGTGCGTGCTGGCCTGCCCGGCATCCATGTAGACCGTGTTGCCCATCAGGTCGTCGAAGGAGCCGGCGGCCATCCGGACGTTGAGCGTTGCCGCGACCGCACTCATCTGAGCGGCACCGAGCGATGCATCGCTCCCGTCGATCTTTCCCTGCGCGGTGCGCAGCTCGGCGACGGCCGCAACCCCGTCGATCTTGCGGATCCTCGAGGCGATCGTGGGCGAGAAGGGGTTCTGGGTGGAGTTCGACACGATCAGCGGCGCGGTCACCGTCTGCTGGATCGCCTTCTCGGTGCTCGCCTTCGTCGACTCGCCGAAGATCGTCATGGTGGCGACCAGGGCGAGGCCGATCATCAGCGCACTTGCGGTCGCTGCCGTACGCCGCGGGTTGCGCAGCGAGTTGGCAGTGGCCAGTCGGCCGACCCCGCCGTAGAGCGTGCGGTAGAGCAGCCCCATCAACGAGATGACGGGTCGACCGATGACTGGGCTGAGCAAGGACACACCGACGAGGACGCCGAGGGCACCGGCACCGATGGCGCTCAGGCCCCCATTCCCCGAGGCCACCCAGCCAGCGCCGATGGCGACGATGCCGGCCACGATCAGGATCCCGCCGACGAGCACCATGCGACGCAGGCTCGTCTCGTTGAGCGCGACATCGTCGCGCATCGCCTCGACGGGCGAGACCTTGCTGGCACGTCGGGCAGGGAGGTAAGCGGCAAGCATCGTTACCGCGAGCCCGACGACGTACGAGACGATGACCGTCCGCCCCTCGACGGGCATGCTTCCGCCGCCGATGTCCAATCCGATCACCCCGAACAGGGCCTTCAGCCCGATCGCGAGCAGATACCCGGCACCGAGGCCGACCGTCGATCCGATGAGACCGACGACGAACGACTCCATCAACACCGAGCGGGTGACCTGGCGCTTCGACGCACCCATGGCTCTGAGCAGCGCGAGCTCGCGGCTGCGCTGAGCGACCAGCATCGAGAACGTGTTGATGATCAGGAAAATCCCGACAACCAGTGCGATGCCGGCGAAGACAAGCAGCAACGTGTTCAGGTAGCCGAGGACCTTGTTGACGCCCTTCTGGCTCTCCGCCGCGGCAGCCGCACCGGTCTGTGCCTGGATACCCGCCGGAAGGACGCGCTGCGCCTGGTCGCGGAGCTCCGACTGCGAGACGCCGGGCCTGGCGGTCAGCGAAATGGTGCTGTAGACGTCGCGACCGCCGAAGAACAGTTGCTGCATGGCCCGCTGGTCGAAGACAGTCAACGTCGCGCCGGCCAGTGACTGACCGTCGCCGAATCGCACCAGGCCGGTGAGCGTGGCGGTCATGCTCGGCTCGGCTCCCGGCGTCTCGAGCGCCACCTGGTCGCCGATCTGGTAGTTCCCCTTCTGTGCGGTGGTCTCGTCAAGGGCGATCTGGTGCGTCCCAACCGGCAGCTTGCCGTCAGTCAGGGTGAGGATGCGGCTCCCCGTGATGGCCTTCGCGGTGGAGTAGGTCACCGCCAGGCCGGGTGCCCCACTCCCTCCTACCACCTTGTGGTCAGACCCGATGACATAGACGCCCTGAACGTTGTTGCTCCCATGCGCCGAGGCGGCACCAGGCAGCCTCGCGAGCTTGCCGAGCACGGAGGCAGGAATCGTCCGGGTGTCCTCCGCGGAGTTGAAGTTGCAAGCGTTCTTCGGGCACACCTGCACGTCTGCGGTGGTCCCGTTGATGATGCCCTCGAAGGTGCTCTTGGTGGCGTCGGTGAAGATGAATGACCCGGCGACGAACGCGACACCGAGAACGATCGCGAACCCGCTCAGGACCAACCTGAGCTTGCGCGCAAGCAGGTTGCGCATCGTGACTCTCAGCATGACTCAGCCCTCGACCCCCACGGCAGCCGCCGCGCTCAGCCGCTTCATCTCCTCGAGCACGCGCTCCGCAGTGGGATCGCGAAGCTCGTCGACGACCCGCCCGTCGGCAAGGAAGACGACGCGATCCGTGTACGCCGCGGCGATCGGGTCGTGGGTAACCATCACGACTGTCTGGTGCAGGTCGTCAACGCTTTGCCGAAGGAATGCGAGCACCTCAGCGCTCGCCGAGGAGTCGAGGTTGCCCGTCGGCTCGTCGGCGAAGACGATCTCTGGCCGCGAGACCAGGGCCCTGGCACACGCAACTCGCTGCTGCTGACCACCCGAGAGCTGGTTGGGCCGGTGCTGCAGCCGATCTTCGAGCCCGATCGTCTCGATCACTTGGTCGAACCACGCACGGTCGGGCTTGCGCCCGGCCAGCGCCAACGGCAGCTCGATGTTCTCCTTCGCCGTGAGCGTCGGGACCAGGTTGAACGCCTGGAACACGAACCCGATCTTGTCCCGCCGCAGCCGCGTCAACCTAGTGTCGTTGAGCCCCGACAGCGCCTGGTCACCGAGAAAGACCTCACCTGAGGTCGGAGTGTCGAGCGCGGCCAAGCAGTGCATGAGCGTCGACTTGCCGGAGCCGGAGGGTCCCATCACGGCGGTGAATTGGCCGGCCCGGAGCTCGACGGTCACTCCGTCGAGTGCCGCCACCCGCGCGTCGCCCTCGCCGTAGACCTTGCTCAGGTCGATGGCGCGGGCCGCGATCCCGGTGAGCGGCGGATCGGACACGACGTATTGCTGAATCATGATTCCCTCGAGTGATCGGGGCCGGGACGATGTAGTCGTCAGGCCACTGAGTTGTTGAAGTTAGCCCAGTCGGCGGAGTGGAGTCGATCGGGTTTCCCCTGATTGGTCCCCGACTCAGACCCTGATCCGCCGCCACTGCAGGAGCAGAGGCGAAGCCGGAGGTGTAGCTGCGCCGTGGTGAGTTCCACCTGCACTCGCCTGCCCGCATTACGCGCCCGCCGCGTAGCTGATCGTGCGTCGAAGGCTCCCGTCGAGAAGGGGCCAGCGTCGCTGGTGATACACATCCGGAACACCACATCGAGACCAAGGTAGAGCTCCCGCCGGCCCCCCGGCTCGGGCCGTTCATCACCATCCGACCATGACTTTTGTCAGCACCCCGCCAGCGCGCGCACAATGTGCTGCGTGTTGGCTCACCCAGTGACGGGCCGGGGAAGATTCGGCGCCGTTCGAGCGATGCTCTCCGACTCCGTGACACCTATGACCGAACAGGCTCGGCACAGCGAGCTTGCGTCAAGGACCTCACGGAGCGGGCGGTTGGTGGTCCCTGGTGGTCACGACGAGGGCGCCCCCTGGGCCCGGCGGACTCCGGACGATGGTGCCGTCGTGACCACTAGGGTTGCGGGATTAGCACGTTGCGTATCGGCGCCCACGTAGACCAGGAAGACCCGATCGCCGAAGCCAAGGCACGCAACGCCGAGCTCGCACAGTTCTTCCTGGGCGACCCGCAGGGGTGGAAGCGGCCGACCGTGGCCTATGCCGGTGGCGCCGAGGCGTTGCGGGCCGCCGCGCAGGAGGCCGGAATCGACCTCTACGTCCACGCGCCCTACGTGCTCAACGTGGCGACCACCAACAACCGGATCAGAATCCCGTCCCGCACGTTGCTGCAGCAGACGGTCGACCTCGCCGCCGAGGTGGGCGTCAAGGGGGTCGTCGTGCATGGCGGACACGTACTCAAGAACGACGAGCCTGAGGTGGGCTTCGACAACTGGCGCAAATGCATCGACCAGCTTGACCTCCCCGTGCCGTTGCTGATCGAGAACACCGCCGGCGGGGACAACGCGATGGCTCGCAAACTGGAGCGGATCACCAAGTTGTGGGACGCGATCGGCGTGGCGTCCGGATCGGAGTCCGTCGGCTTCTGCCTCGACACCTGTCACGCCCACTCCGCTGGCGAGGATCTGCCGGGCCTGGTGGAGCGGGTGCGCGCCATCACCGGGCGCGTCGATCTCGTCCACGCCAACGACTCTCGGGACGAGTTCGACTCCGGCGCCGACCGCCACGCGAACATCGGTGCCGGCACGCTTGCAACCGAGGATCTGCTCGGCGTCGTCCGCGCCGCCGGCGCACCCCTCGTGTGTGAGACTCCCGGAGGTGTGGACGGCCAGTCGGCCGACATCGAGTGGCTGCGTGCCCGGCTCTCCTGACCCGGGTGCCGTGCTCATGCTCCGTATCTCGAGGTGCGCCCCGTTCCTCGTAGCCATGATGCTGCTGGCGGCCTGCTCGTCCACAACTGGCCCGGCACTCCACCGGCGATCGGGCGGCCACGAGACGACCGCTGCCACAACGGGGCGTCCCGCAGCATCGACCGCCCCAGAGACGTCCCGCCCCACCGGCACGCGATCGGTCGCAACGACGCCCGCAGCCTCGACCAACCGGCCGTCGGCCAGGCGCACCATGGCGTTCTTGCCGTATCCCGAGCGCGGGCCTGGTATGCCACGACGAAGTGACTACTTCACCCCGGACCGACACCTCTACACGTCCGGGTGGTTTGACGGCGTGCACCGCATCATGCTGCCGTTCGGCTGCACGCGCGCCCCGTACTACCCCCCCGACCCTCGTTGCCCCGGTGACGAGGGCTTTCACCACGGGGTCGACATCGCCATGCCGTGCGGCACTCCCCTCCATGCCGCACTCGGCGGCCGGGTGCTCGACGCGCAGCAGAGCGGGACGCTCGGGCCTGCCTACGGCACGAACGCGATCTTGATCCGCAACCGTCGCCATCGAGTCGACGTTGTCCTCGGGCACGCGAGCCGGCTGCTGGTGACACCGGGACAGCATGTGCACCGAGGGGAGCTCGTGGCCTTGTCTGGTCACAATGGCGCACCCGATGGTTGTCACCTGCACTTCGAGGTACGTCCGATCGGCGGCAGCTACACGTCCGCTGTCCCTCCGCTGTCCTACCTCCGCCTAGCGCGGGTGAAGTGACGAGCCCGGAGCGTCCGGTAGCGTGCCACGCGTGACCGTCGTACGCGCCATCACTGCTGCGGAGCATGTCCGCTTTCTCGAGAAGCAGCCGAGCGCGAGCTTCCTGCAGACGCCGGCCTGGGGACTGGTCAAGAGCGAGTGGGGCCACGAGTCCATCGGCTGGTTCCGAGGCACCGACCTGATCGGGGCAGGGCTGGTCCTCTACCGGCGCCTGCCGTGGGTGGACAGGAGTCTTGCCTACCTCCCTGAAGGTCCGGTCCTCGACTGGGGCTCGGCGGACCTGGACGATCTACTGGCGGCGATGGCCGGATACCTGCGCGAGAAGCGGGCGTTCGCGATCCGGATGGGCCCACCGGTGCCGGTACGACGCTGGACCGCAGCCACGGTGAAGCGTGCCATCGCAGACGTCGCCTACACGCGGCTCGACCAGGTTCCCCCCGACACCCGCGAGGAGACGGGGACGGCCGTGCTGAGCACACTCGGCTCCGGCGGATGGATCCAGCAGACGACCGACGAGGGGTTCTCCACCGGGCAGCCGCAGTACGTTTTCCAGATCCCGCTTGGCGGCCGGTCAGAAGACGACGTGCTGGCCGCCATGAACCAGCTTTGGCGGCGCAACATCAAGAAGGCGGCGAAGGCCGGGGTCGTGGTCTCGCAAGGATCCGCTGCCGACCTGCCGACGTTCCACGACCTGTACGCCGAGACTGCCGCCCGCGACCACTTCATCCCCCGTCCAGCGGGTTACTTCGGTGTGCTTTTCGAGGCCCTCCAACGCGAGGATCCCGACCGCATCAGGCTCTACCTCGCCCACCACGACGATCTGCTGGTTGCCGCCACGATCTGGATCAGGGTCGGCCGCCACACGTGGTACTCCTACGGTGCCTCCTCGACCGACAAGCGCGACGTGAGGGGGTCGAACGCCGTGCAGTGGCAGATGATCCGGGACGCGATCGCAACCGGCGCTGCCGTCTACGACCTGCGCGGGATCACCGACACCCTCGACCCCGAGGACCCCCACGTCGGGCTGATCCAGTTCAAGGTCGGGACGGGCGGAGAGGCGGTGGAGTACGTCGGTGAGTGGGACCTACCGTTGAACCGGATGCTCTACAAGGCGTTCAAGCTCTACCTGCGCAGGAGGTAGCCCGGTGCCCCTCACGCTGTACGTCGACGGGCCGCGCTGGCGTGCGCACCTGACCCGCACCGCGGCCGCCAATCCCGGGTTGATCCCGGTGGCCAAAGGCAACGGCTACGGGCTCACGGTCGGGCGACTGGCCAGGCGCGCGGAGTGGCTGGGGGCCGACCTGATCGCAGTCGGAACGTATGCCGAGGTAGCCCAGGTGTCGCAACGGTTCTCCGGCGACATCTTGGTGCTGGAGCCGTGGCGGCCCTTCCTACCCGACCTGGCTTTCGGCCCCCGGCTGCTCCACACCGTGGGGCGGGCAAGCGACCTGGCCGCGCTCGGTTCCCGACCCGACACCCCCCGCGTGGTTCTCGAGGGGCTGAGCTCCCTCCGCCGCCACGGGTTCGACCCGGCCGACCTGGTGGCGGCCGACGGCGAGCGTGGAGTGCACATCGAGGCACACGCACTCCACCTCCCCCTTGGCACCGGCCACCTCGAGGAAGTCGAGCGCTGGGTCGCAGCCGCACCGGCCCGGCATTGGTTCGTCTCACACCTGGAGCCCGGAGAGCTGGCCACGGCCCGCATCCGGCACCCCGAGAGCGACTTCCGTCCGCGCATCGGTACCCAGCTCTGGCTCGGCGACACCGAGGCACTCGCCGCCCGGGCCACGGTGCTCGACGTCCACGCTGTCGCCCGCGGCGACCGGGTCGGTTACCGGCAACGACGGATGAGCAAGCCGGGAAGGGTTCTCGTAGTCTCCGGCGGTACGGCGCACGGCGTGGCCCTCGAGGCGCCGACTCCAGCCGCGTCTTCGCGTCAGCGGGCGATCGCGGTTGCCCGAGGCGGGCTGGACGCTAGCGGGCGGGCGCTTTCGCCGTTCGTCGTGGACGGTAAGCGCCGCTGGTTCGTGGAGCCGCCGCACATGCAAGTCAGCCTTGTGTTCGTGCCCGCGGACGCGGCAACCCCCGAGCCGGGCGACGAGCTCGAGGTGCGGGTGCGACATACCACCACCACGTTCGACCGCGTGGTCACGAGCTGATTGCCGACCCCGACCTTCCCGGTCGTGTTGTCGACCCGGGTGAGCCGCGGCGCGGTCCACCGACGTGGCTCACGGTCCCGGGTCCTCGTGGTCCCACCAGCCCTCCGCGGCTGAATCGGCGCCGACCAGCGTCGGCTCGGCGGCTGGGATCGGCTCGGAGTCGATGCCTTCGTCGAAGATGCCACCCAGCGGGTCGTCCGACAGCCCGTCCGAGCGCACCGGGTCGCGCCACGGCGACAAGATGTCTCGCACCACCATCACGATCAGGTAGATCTCGCCGGCCATCCTGATCAGGATCGACAGGATGTACACCCAGTCGCAGCCGTGGAACGAGGCGAAGAACCCCCCACTCGTGCAGGCACCGGCCGGCACGAAGAAGTTCGCCAGGTGCATCCAGACAGCAAAGAAGTAGAAGACCTCGCAGGCCTGCCAGATCAGCATGTCTCGCCATCTCGGGCGAGCGAGCGCCGCGAGTGGGAGCAACCACAGCACGTACTGCGGCGAGTACACCTTGTTGATGAGCAGGAAGCACGCCACCACCAGGAAGGCGAGCTGGACGAACCGTGGCCGCCGGGGAGCCAGCAGTCCCAGCGCTGCGATGAGCAGGCAGGCCCCCCCGAAGACGACCCAGGTCGTCACGTTGATCTGATGTGGACTGGCGCCGTGGCCGAAGAAGTAGCCGATCAACCACGCGGAGCCCAGGTCCGGTCCGCGGGCAGCGTTGAACCGCCAGAAGTACAGGAATCCGTCGGGCGACCAGATATAGACGGGCAGATCGATGATCAGCCAGGTCGTGAGCGCCGCTGCAACCGTCTTGACCCACGTCTGCATCTTGCGTTCACGCAGGCAAAGGATGAGTAGCGGGCCGATGAGCAGCACGGGATACAGCTTGGTGGCAGTGCCGAGCCCGATGAAGAGCCCCGCCAGCACCGTACGCCGGGTCGCCCAAGCCCACAGGATCCCCGCCACGCACCCGATCGCGAGCATGTCCCAGTTGATGAAGGCCGTCAGCGCCAATGCCGGCGAGGCGGCGATGAACATCGCGTCCCAGGGTCTTCGCGGCTGAGCCCGGATGAGCAGGATCAGGGCAAGCAGGAGCACCAGGAAGAACCCGAAGGCGTTGACCGCCCAGAAGACTGTGGAGTCGTGCTGGACGCTGGCCATGCCGCCCACCTGCGAGTGCGGCACGTTGGAAAGATTGGGACTGTCGCCGATCAGGTGCGTGACCAGGCTGGCGCCCTCCATCCAGACTCCGGTCAGGACGGGGTACTCCAGGCTCAGATCGTTCGACTCCTGCACGCTCGTCGGCTGCTTGTTTGCCGGTAGGTCCGAGTGAGGCTCGAAGGGCAAGATCCCCTCGGCGAATCCGCGCCCGGCGTAGAGGAACCCGATGTCGGAGTAGCACATGTGCGAGTACTGCCGCGGTGACACCGGCCAGGTCGACTGCTCACAGGGCGACTTCTGAAACACCCCGACGCCGAACATGACGATCGCCACCAAAACGATGACCCGTAGAGGCGTCCACCAACTCCAGCCGCTCCGTGCGTGCCGGCCAAGCGGGCCTCCGACCGCCGCGCTCGATGCCCGGGCCAGCGGGTCGACGAGGGTCGGCGCGACCACCTCGTCGGTTGCGCGGGTCCGCGGTGGGAAGGGCACGCAGCAATCGTGCCTCATCGGACGTGCCACGACCGACAGCGACCCGGACGCCGCCTTCTGGACCGGGAGCAGGCAGACGCGCGGTTGGGGGACAGGGTCGCGGACGCTTCCCGGCGGGTGCCGGTAAACGGCCAGGCGCGAGTTCGGACCGCGCGCAGGTTCCCGTTACGGAGACCTGCCGGCTCGGCCCACTGCGCCGCCGATCAACAACGGCGGCGACTTCGAGGTGTTGGTCGGGGATGTGGTGGTAGGCGGCGTCGTGATGGGAGGCGTCGTGACGCGCGTCGTGGTGGGCGCTGTGGTGGTGGGCGCTGTGGTGGTCGGAACCGTAGCCGTGGTTGTCCTCGGTGCCGTCGTGGTCGGTGAAGTCGTCGTGGGCGGGGTCGTCGTAGGCACGAAGGTGGTAGTGGGGAAGAAGGTCGAGGGGGTGCTGTTCCCCAGCTGGGCCGCCTTTGGGAAGTCGAGGACCGGCAGGCCGCTCAGCGCCGCGCTCATGTAGGCGGTCCACGTCTCAGTCGGGAAGTTCGCCCCGAAGTAGGGCACGAGGTAGCCCTGCAGGGACTCCGTGCCGGTGCCCCGGCTGTAGGCGACCGCCGTGGAGAGTTGCGGCGTGTAGCCGACGAACCACGACGTCGAGACGTACTCGGGGCAGCTCGGGCATCTCGCGAAGGTCGCGGTTCCCGTCTTGCCTGCTGCGGGGCGGTTGAGCGCCTGGGCGTTCGTTCCGGTCCCGTACTTGACGACCGCCTGCAACGCCGCGGTCACGTTGCTCGCAACCGCCGTGGTGAACACTCGGTCACTGCTGGCCTGGTGAGCGTAGCGCTGACCCTTCGCGTCGCTCACCTTGGAGATCACGTACCAGCTGTGATGCACTCCGTTGTCGGCGAACGTGCCGTAGGAGTTCGCCATATCGACCGGCGCGACGCTCGACGTCCCGAGCGCAACGATGTCGTTGGCCACCAGCCCTGGCGTGTTCTTCGGGATTCCCGCGGCCAGCGCCGAGTCGACGACCTTCTGCGGCCCGTCCTTCATCCGCACCGTCATGTCGGTGTAGGCGGTGTTGATCGACTCCTCGGTGGCGGTCAGCAGGCTGACCGTTCCGTAGGACTCGCCGTTCGGGATGCCGAAGCTCTGGCCCTCGTTGTGCACGAGGGTGCCGTCCGGCAGGGTGTACGGCGAGTTGCCGTCGAACGTGCTGGCGAGTGTGTCACCGTCCTTCAGCGCGGCGGCCAGCGCGAACGCCTTGAACGTCGATCCGGGTGCGATCCGGCCTTGGGTCGCCCAGTTGAACTGGCTGGTCAGGTAGTTCCGTCCGCCGATCATCGCCCGCAGGGCACCGGTCCGCGGGTCGACGGAGGCGAGAGCGACGTTGAGCTGCGGTTTGCCCTTCGGCCGCAGGTTGTGCACGGCCTGCTTGGCGGCGCGCATGTCCTTCCAGCTGAAGGTTGTGACGATCTTCAGCCCGCCACCATTGATCTGTTCCTCGGTGAAGCCCAGCGTCAGCAGCTGTTCCTTGACCACGGTCATCAGGTAGCCGCGTTGCCCGCCGTAGGCGTTGAACGTCTTGATCTTGGGGAAGGCAGGCAGGTGGCGCTCGAACGCTCGAGCCTTGGGGGCAGAGATGTTCCCGGCCAGTTGCATGCCGTTCAGCACATAGCGGTACCGCGCGAGCAGAGCCGCCCGATTCGCCTTCGACAGGGCCGGGTCGAGGTTGCTCGGCGAGTTGAGGACCGCACCGAGTACTGCACTTTGCGGAATCGTGAGCTGCGGGGCGTTGATCTGGAAGTACGCCTGCGCCGCAGCCTGCACGCCGTACGCGCCGCGGCCGAAGTAGATCGTGTTCAGGTAGTTCTGCAGGATCTCGCTCTTGCTCTCCGTGTTCTGGAGTTTGATGGCGAGGAACGCCTCCTCGATCTTGCGGGTCCACGTGCGCGCCTCGGACAGATACATGACCTTGACGTACTGCTGGGTGATCGTCGACGCCCCCTGGGTGTTGTGACCGTTGATGTCGTTCCAGGCGGCCCGCAGGATTCCCTTCGGATCGATACCGTTGTTGCTGTAGAACGTCCGGTCCTCAGCCGCGATCACCGCTTGCTGCATCGACTTCGGAATCTGCAAGAGCGGCAGGCTGTAGCGGTTCTGGACCTCAAAGCGACCAAGGACGTGCTTGCCGTCGGAGTAGTAGACAGTCGACGTGTTGGCTTGGAAGTCCTTGTTGGGGTCGGGGATGGTGATGGTCTGGTAGGTGATGTAGATCGCCACCACGCCTGCCACCACGCAGAAGGCAGTGAAGATCGCGCCCCACTTGAGAGTCTTCCTGGCCGCATGCCGGGCCTTGGGCCAGCCCGTGAGGTCGCGCATCTTGACCTTGCCGCGCTTCCCGCTGCCCTGGCCCTTGGGCGGGCGGCCGCCGGTCGGGCGCTGGGTCTTGCGGCCGGCGGGCGGTTTGCCTTCGCTCACTGTGGGTCCTTCTCAGGGCTGCCAGACGGGACTCGCCCTTCGCGAGCGACTGTGCGGTCGATGCTGCGGACGGGTGCACCTGACCGCCGGTCGGGCTTAGCGGTCACGAAGGTGCGGTGGTGACCACTAGTCCTCGACGGTTCGTTGGCGGCGCGGCGGTTTGCGCGGGACGCCGTCCCCGACGACGTAGGACTCCACCAGGTGGTTCCAGCTGCAGCCCTTGCACACTTCGAGCACGTAGATGCGGATCTCGCCGTGCTCGTGCGCCATCGCCTGGATCTCCTCGCGAGACTTGATCCGGCCGGAGAACTGGCCGAGCTCCTCACCGAAGACGTACGACAGGTGCATGAGCTGGTCCTTGCGGCACACCGGGCAGGGCACGCCCGCCGGCTCCCCGTGGTACTTCGCCGCGCGCAGGGTGTACGGGTCAGCGTCACAGACGTCCTCCATGTTCGTGGCGCCCCCATTGAACAGGGTCGACAGCACTGCTCGCCGCTGGAGCGAGTAGTCGATGACGGAGCGCTGCGACCACATGGTGGTTCGAGGGTACGACGTGGACACCGGGGGACACCAACTCCCGACCACCCTCCCTACGCCGCCTCACGATGCCGGACCGCCGCCGGTGTGTCAGGCGAGGACCCGGTTTGTGTAGCAGTACGATGTATCGCTACGATAGGTGCAAACGATAGATCCTCCCACAACATCATCCAACCCGATCCCGTGGCACGATCGGCCGGCCCCAGCGGCCGAAACGACCCGCCGAGGCGCGTGCGACTGCCTCGTTCGCACCTCATGACTTCCCGAGAGGAGCAGCACCCGTGGCTAGGAAGCGCGGTGACGCCCTCGAGCTGGCGGTCCTCGGACTGCTGCACGAGGCTCCCATGCACGGCTACGAGC
>JBOHDU010000472.1:0-1758 GCA_050700615.1 Nocardioidaceae bacterium | reverse complement strand
CAGTGGCTCGACGACGACCACGTGGGCGACCCACCGCTCGGTCACTGGGCAGCCACCCGTCGAGACGACGGCGTACTCGTCGGCTCGATCACCTTGCGCCGACTGCCGCCCCATAACGAGGATCTCGAGCTCGCGTGGCAGTTCGCCCCCGAGCACTGGGGGCACGGGTACGCCACCGAGGCCGCGCTGGCCGTGGCCCGCTGGGCGTTCGAGCAGTCGGCACACGAGCTGTTCGCAGTGATGCGGCCTGGCAACACCCGAGCCGCCAGCCTCGCGCCTCGAGTGGGCATGCAGTGGGTTGGCGAGACCGACAAGTACTACGACCTCTTGCTCAACGTCTACCGGCTACGCCCGACCGATCTGCCTGAGTCGTTCGACTGACCGCGGCTGCAAGGGGGTCAGTCCGATTCGTCGGTCGCGCTCAGCTCCACCAGGCCGGGTGGCGAGTCGTTGAGGCGAATTCCGGCGACCACCACTGCGCCGGCAAACACGACCCCCATCGCGATCAGCGTTTCGGGAACCCTGATGGACTCGGCGATCAGCCCGGCGATGATGATCGCACCACCCTGAGACAGCTGCAGAGCCGAGTTGGCGAGGCCGAAGGCACGACCGCGTAGGTGCGCCGGGATCACTGCGGCGATCTCTGCCTGGAGTGCGTTGAGGTAGGCGAGCGAAGTCCCTGCGAGCCCGAGCACGATAACCGTCGCCGGGATCCACGACACCTTCAAGGCGACGACCCCGGCCAGGGCAACTCCCAGGGCACCCATCAGCGCGAGAGGCACGCTGTACCGGCGTTGCACCTCGGGCGCCAGCCGGCCATAGACGAGCAGTCCCACCACGGTGCCCACAGGCGGCGCTGCCATCACGATGCCGGCCAGCGTCGTACCGTCACCGAGCTGGTGCGCGAACGGCACGGCGACACCTTCGGACACCACCAAGCTGGCCGGGCCCAGACACATGAGGACGAGCAACCACTGCATTCGCGGCGTGCCGGTGACCACGCGCAGGCCCTCGACCATCCCCTGTCGGACACTCGGCGGCCGCCGCTGCTCGCTGTCTCCAACTTCTACGGGCCGGCCGGTCCAGGCGGCCGGGCGCGGCTTCACGAACGCGATGATGATGAGCCCTGAAACGGCGAAAGTGGCGGCATCGAAGATGATGGCGGGCTGCGTGCCCACGATGGTGATGATCACCCCGCCGATGGCGAACCCCGCCACCTGCAGCGTCTGCCGGGCGGACGAGACCAGTGCATTGCCCGACGGGAACTGCTCCTTGGTCAAGATGTCCGCCAGAAGCGACAGCCGCGACGCCCCGAACGGGATCCGCAGCACGCCGACGAGGAAGAGCACGACCAGCATGACGCTGTACAGCTGGCCGGGTATGGCGACCAGCAGCATCAGCCCGGCCCGCGCCAAGTCGCACGTCACCAGCAACGGTCGGCCGGCGAAGCGGTCGGAGAACGAGGAAAGGAGAGGGCTGAAGACGTACGGCGCGTAGCTGATCGCGAAGGCGAGTGCGGTAAGGGTCACCGAGTCGCTGCGGGCGAACACGAGGGCAGACACGGCCAGGCGGGACAGGTACGTGCCCACCATAGACAAGCCGTCCGCTACGAAGAGGGAGCTGAACTCCCGGTTCGCAAACAGTTCTCGATAACTCATGTCCCCCGATTTGATGCGGTCATGGTGCCGATCCGTACCACATACTGGAACATACCGCGACACCATCTGGGAACCCCTCAGGCTCCGCTCAGCCGAGTGG
>JBOHDU010000471.1:0-3685 GCA_050700615.1 Nocardioidaceae bacterium | reverse complement strand
CCACCACCATGTGTCCCCGCTCCGCCCTGCGACGCTTCCACCCGGGCACCGCCGACCCTCGAACAACCCGCGGTCGTGAGCGGTAGCGGCTCCCGGGCGAGCCTGCGCTCACGGTCGGTCATGGCTGGCGAGGCTGCGGCGTCCAACGCCGAGGTGGAGGCCGCCCTTCAAACTCCCCCCGACCCGACAGCAGCCGCGTTCTTCGACGTGGACAACACCGTCATGCAAGGCGCGTCGATCTTCTACCTTGCCAAGGGCTTGCATCGCCGGAAGTTCTTCACCACCCGCGACATCCTGCGCGCCGCTTGGGACCAGAGCCGCTTTCGCATCGTGGGGTCAGAGCACCAGGCCGCGGTCGCCAACGCTCGAGAGGCTGCCCTGTCCTTCATCGCCGGCCACCGGGTTGAGGAGCTCGAGTGGCTGGGCGAGGAGATCTTCGACGAAGTGATGGCGACCCGCATCTGGCCGGGCACCCGGGCGCTGGCACAGATGCACCTAGACCAAGGGCAGCGGGTATGGCTCGTGACGGCGGCGCCGGTGGAGCTGGCCCAGATCATCGCGCACCGGCTCGGGTTGACAGGTGCACTCGGAACCGTGGCCGAGCATGTCGACGGGGTCTATACCGGGCGGCTGGTCGGTGACCTGCTGCACGGCCCGTCGAAGGCGACCGCGGTCAAGCTGCTGGCCGAGGACGAAGGGCTCGATCTCGATCGCTGCTCCGCCTACTCCGACTCGATCCACGACCTGCCGATGCTCAACCTGGTCGGTGACCCGTGCGCGATCAACCCCGATGGCAAGCTCCGGGACCACGCCCGACAGCACGGGTGGCGGGTTCGCGACTACCGCACCGGTCGCAAGGCGGCCCGCGCGGGCCTGTTGCTCGCCGGTGGCCTCGGTGCCGCGGCCGGCGGGGTCGCGGCAGGTCTCGGCGTACGGCGGCGACTGCACTGATCCGGGCCGATCTCGAGGTGCCCGCGCTGGGCTGTGGCCGCGGGCGCCGAGGTTACCGACGGGTTCACGGCAGGGCCAAGACCGCGTATCGTGACATTTGGTGAGCACGCGCAGCTTGTGAGTCACCGCCGGGAGCGACGACACGACGTCGGGAGAGGGAGTTGCGCCATGTCCGGGATAGCGGCTGCCGCCCCCTTGGGCAGCCTCGACACCCTGCGTCGCGCGCTGGCCGACTTCCTGCTCGGCGAGCACATGCTGGCCACCGCCGCCGCACCCTACGGGACCGGGCCGACCCCTGGCGGGACCGACTATCCGCCCGAGACCAGGTCTGACGCAGACGCGGCCCGCTTGGCCGCCCTTGTCGACCTGGCCCGAGACGGTGACAGCGAGTCCTTCGGTGCGCTCTACGACCACTACGCCCCTTCGGTGTACCGGTTCGTCTACTACCGGGTGGGTGGGCAGCAGCTCGCCGAGGACCTCGTCGGCGAGACGTTCTTCCGGGCCCTTCGCTCGATGTCGTCGTTCCAATGGCAGGGCAAGGACTTCGGTGCCTGGCTGATGACGATCGCACGGAATCTCATCGTCGATCACTTCAAGTCAGCCCGTAGCCGACTCGAGACGAGCACCGACGACTTCACCACCCACGCGGGGACGACGTCGGGACCCGAGGACGAGGTCTTGGCCGGACTCACCAACGCGATCGTGCACGAGGCGCTGACGAAACTACCTACAGAACAGCAGGAGTGCCTGGTGTTGCGATTCCTCAACAGCTACTCCATCGCCGAGACGGCGAAGGTGCTGCACCGCTCCGAGGGCGCGATCAAGCAGCTGCAGCTGCGAGCGATCCGCAACCTGGCCAAGCAGCTCCCAGAGGGCATCCGATGAGGTCGCTGGCCACTCGGCCCGGATCTCAGCTCCCGCCCGTAACCCGGCACGGGGACGGGTCGTTGCGCAGGGTAGGGAACCGCTCCCGCCAGCCCCCCACGAGAAGGCCAGGTCGATGATCTCGCGCAGACCCAGCCGCAGCCGAGTCGCGGAGTTCGCCGCCGCCGTCGACGGCGGCGGCGGTACGACGCTGCTCAACGACGAGACGGCGCGCTTCGTCGACCTCGTCGAGCAGCTGCGAGACCTGGACCTTCCCGAGCTCCGGCCCGAGTTCGCCACCGACCTGCGAGCGCAGCTGATGGATGCCGCTCCAACCGAGCTCGACGGCATCCCCTCGCATCGGGCCCACCGCCGAGCCACCGTCGTCAGGCGGCCCGGCGACCGACGCCGGCGACTGCTGGCAGCGGCGGCTGCCACGCTCGTCGTGGCGGGCACCGGCCTTGGAGTCGCGGCCGCAAGCCAGTCAGCACTGCCTGGGGATACTCTCTACCCGGTCAAGCTGGCCATCGAACGTATCGAGGTGGCGACCGCAGGCTCGCCGGCGAGTCGCGGCGACGACCTGATCGGCCAGGCGTCGACCAGACTCAGCGAGATTCGGGCGCTTGCCCTCACCCGGTCAGACGACCCGAGCACGCCCGGACTGATCGACGGCACCCTGCAGACGTTCCAGAGCCAGGCGACCAGCGGCGCGACTGACCTCATCGACGCCTACCAGTCCGACTCGTCAGCGCAGAGCATCGTCACCCTGAGGTCGTTCACCCATCGATCGATCACGACGTTGGCGCAGCTGACCAAGGCCGTGCCCGGCCCGTCCCGAGTCGACCTCTTCCGCGCGGCCAAGACCCTGGCCGGCATCGACGCCAAAGCAGCGTCGGCATGTCCGGCCTGCTCGAGCCTCACCCCGCTGACACTCTCCCCGACCTTCGCGGCGCTCAGGAGCGAGACCAGGAGCATTCTCGGCAGGCTGCCCAACGGCCTGAGCCAGACTCCGTACGGGCATTCGCAAGGCAGCCGGACGACCGGGCGGCACCCGGGTATCCACGTGCCCACGCTGCCGGCCGGTTCGCTGCCCACAGTTACCCAGCCGGCCCTGCCGAACCAACCCACCCCCGCAGGCCCGACGGCGGGCCCGACACAGACGCCGAAGGCAGGCAGCACTACGGGGCTGTCCACCCAGCTGCCGACCCTGCCCAGCCTGCCGACCCTGCCCAGCCTCCCGACCCTGTCAGGAGCAACCCTCACCGTGCCCGGACTTCCGACGGTGACGATTCCGCCGCTGAATCTCACCAGCCCGCTCGGCCCGATACCCTCCGTGCTCGACAGGAATGGGGGGCTGCTCGGCGGCTAGTGGTCGTGACCGCTAGCCGAAGACGCCGCGCCGTTGCATGAGCAGCGAGTACAGCGTCTGCTGGATCGTCTCGCGCACCTGGTCAGTGACGTTGAAGACCAGCATCGGATCTTCGGCCGCGCCTTCGGCATACGAGTCGGTTCTCATCGGCTCCCCGAACTCGATCAGCCACTTCGATGGCAACGGGACCAGCCCGAGCACGCCCAGCAACGGGAAGAACGGGGTGATCGGCACGTAGGGGACGCCGAGCACTCGGGCAAGCGTGGGGACGTTGCCGACGAGGGGGTAGATCTCCTCGGCACCGACAACGGAGCAGGGGATGATCGGCACGGCGGTTCGGATCGCCGAGGCGACGAACCCGCCACGCCCGAAGCGCTGTAGCTTGTAGCGCTCCGAGAACGGCTTCCCGATCCCCTTGAAGCCTTCGGGCCAGACGCCGACCAGCTCATCCACTGACAGCAGCCGCTGGGCGTCTTCACTGCTTGCCAAGGTCGCCCCACC
>JBOHDU010000470.1:0-2566 GCA_050700615.1 Nocardioidaceae bacterium | reverse complement strand
GTGCTTTAGCTTCAACAACGGTCGGTGGCTCGTCGCGAGTCTGCGATCATCCATAGGAGAGTGCCCGAAGCAGAGGTTCCCTTGAGCGGGGTCAGGTCAAGATCGGAATCGGCGCGGATGTCGCCTTTGGTGCGGCTCAACATCGCGCTCACGTGGCACCGACCCGCCGGGACCGCGGCGCTCACGGTTGCCGCGGCTTACGGGGCATGGTCGGCGGCAACACCGGCTGGGTTCGACGGTCTCGGGCACGGACTCGGACTGCTCGGCGGGCTTTCTCAAGGCGTTGGAGCCGCTCTCGGTATCCTGCCGGCGATTCTGGTAGGCACCATCGTGGGGCTCGTTGGTGAACCGCCGCCGCCCCACGTGGGCGAGGCACAAGATCTCTCCGGGCAGGATCCGGCGCTGCGTCGCCGTGCTGGAATCGTCGCCGCCTTTGTCGTATCGGTCATGGCGTCCTCCGTTGCCGTTCCGGCGGCCCTTGTAGTGGCCGTCGGGGACTCTATCCGGCAAGGAAGTGGGTGGTTCAGTTCGCCACCGCACCAGATCGGGGTGGTGGGCGTCGTGGGTGCGTTCCTCGTCGCCGTCCAGGCCGCCGGGCTGGTGATGGTAGTGCGCAGGCGCGGTGTCGCGCTCGCACTCGTGTTCGTGCTCGCCGGGGTCTTTCTGGTGGCGATGTCGTCCTACGCCGTCAGCGGGAGTGGTACGGCGCACGCGATCGCAGGCATCACTCCATTTGGGCCGGCGTGGTCACGAGCGGCCGGTGGCGACGCGATCTTGGCCCTGCCAATGTCGACAGGCAACCAGGTCCTAGTCACTGCCGGTTGGACCGTGCTCGCGACCATCGGCCTCGTGGCCACCCGCGGACGCTGGTTGAGCCACGCTTCAGGCGCTTCCGTGCCGTGCCGCGCTGTCTGAACTGCCGAAGAACCCGAGCGAAGCACCGGCCGCGGATGAGAGGAGTTCTCTCGGCCACTGCGTTCGTGGTCTCAACTGCCGTCAACCGCGTGGCCGCGAACAGCACCGTGATGCATCGCCGATACGTGCTGGACGGTTGGCCTCGCAGCATAGAGCAGCTAGCCAGGGGACATGCGTTATCCCGCGGCCCAACGCTGACGCTGGACTGTCGACGAGGCGGTGATCAGCCCCTTCGGCGGTGGTTCAATCGATCATGGGTCACGCCTCGACGATCCTTGTCGGCGGCAATCATGACCTCGGACCTGTACGGGAACCTCTACGATGATGATCTCGACCAGGTGGCGGGCAGCCTCGGCGAGGTTCGCGATTGGTTCCTCCAAGCTGCGTTCGGACTACCTGCGGACCAGGGCTGGAACCGTCGCTCAGCTAGCCTGAGCGCGCAAGCCTCTGACCAGCGGGTTTGCACCGCGAGGGCCGCTAGCTCAATTGGCAGAGCAGCTGACTTTTAATCAGCGGGTTGCGGGTTCGAGTCCCGCGCGGCCCACCAAGCTCCTGTCGCCGTGCTCCACAAGGACGGGCCAAGCACCGAGATTGAGTACCGGATTGCCTAGGCACGCACCTACCTCAAGGGCATCGGGCCTGGCCGACAACAGCACGCGCGGCTGTCTGGAATCTCACGGAGCACGGGCGACACGTCACTTCGGACGAAATCATGCCCCTGAGGGCGCAGCACATCGCGGGGCCAGCTCCACCGACCGTTTCCGACCAGAGCGCCAAAACGGGCGTGTCGGCCGCTCTCCAAAGGCACGGATTGTGTCAGCCGCCGACTCTCGGGGCCCCCCACGTTGACAGGCAGAACGGATGTCCGGCCGGGTCGGCGTACACGAACCAGTGGTCGGCGTTGGGCTGATGCTCGAATCGGGTAGCGCCGGCCGCCAGCACACGCGCTCCGGTCGCCTCCAGGTCGTCGACGAGGAACTCGAGATGCATCTGCATCGCCACCTCGCCATCAGGCCAGGTGGGTGGCCGGTAGTCGTCGATCTGCTGGAACCCGATGTCACCGCTCGGCCCTTCGACCAGCGCCCAGTACTCGTCGCCCCTCGCGACCCCGCCGATGATCTCGGCGTAGAACCGTGCGAGCCCGATCGCGTCGGGCGCATTGACCGTCGTCCCGCTGAGCCTGATCAGGTCCGCCATCAACCGATCTCCATCTGCTGGTATGTGGGCGTGAGCTCTTCCCAGCTTTCCTTCCAGCCGGGCGCCCCGGCATCGGAGCTCCAGCCCTCCGGATGGACCGGACCGTCGATCTCGAGCGACCGACCGAGATCCTCGAGGTGGACCCGCCAACCGGAGGCGTGGAATGGGAGATGCCTCGTCGGCAGGCCGCGCTCCTCGACTAAAAGCCGGGTCTTGGAGCCCTCCTCGGTCAGCCACGCCTCGATCTGCCCCTCGTCGTCCGTACCCGGCTCTGTCGCCAGCAGCAGGTGGTGGGGCGCATCGCACACCTCGATGCTCGCCGGACCGGTCCAGCTGCTCGTGAAGACGGCCTGGATCGTGCCGCCGACCCGCATGTCCCCGTCGACCCGGGCGATCCAGCGGGCCAGCCGCTCGGGCGTCGTACACGCCTGCCAGAGGTCGCCGATGTCCGTGT
>JBOHDU010000469.1:0-1967 GCA_050700615.1 Nocardioidaceae bacterium | reverse complement strand
CTTCTTTCCCCTGGTGGTTCGGGCCGGTGTCGCGGCCACGCTCGCCCGCCGCGCCGTTCGGCCCGGGGCTGGCACCGCAGGGTTGGCGGGCGCCTCCGCTCTCCGCAGGGTACCGTGCCAACCCCCTGACAGCCCTGGACGTCACTGAGACGGGCAAGGCGTGCTGCGCGCAGGAATGACCGCCCGGCGTGGGCGAAGAGCTCCGTGCGGCCTCAGGCCGGTGCTCGGTGGGCGATACTGGGTTCGAACCAGTGACCTCTTCCGTGTCAGGGAAGCGCGCTACCGCTGCGCCAATCGCCCTCTGCGTTACGTGGATCGAGGTGGAGAAGGGATTTGAACCCTCGTAGACGGATTTGCAGTCCGTTGCCTCGCCTCTCGGCCACTCCACCGCGGGATGGGTAAGCCTGCGACCCTCTCCGAGCGGACGACGGGATTCGAACCCGCGACCCTCACCTTGGCAAGGTGATGCTCTACCAACTGAGCCACGTCCGCAACCGGCACTCCCACCGGCGCGGGGGTGCGACAGAGAACATTAGCCGATCGGGCCGACGGGACAAACTTCGGTCCGTGCACAGCACCGCCCTACCGCAGTGACCAGGCTGGGCGCGGATAGGGTTGCAGCATGCGCGCATGGTGCAACGGCAAGATGGTCGATCCGCTGGCTCCAGCCCTCCCGATCCTCGACCACGGGATCACGGTGGGGGACGGCGTCTTCGAGACCGTGAAGATCGTCGACAACACGCCGTTCGCCCTCACCCGGCACCTGCGGCGGCTGACCCACTCGGCGGTGGGGCTGGGGCTCGTGGAGCCCGATCTCGACGAGGTTCGGACCGCGATCAAGCTGACGATGGCCGACCAGGAGTTGACCTTCGGCCGGATGCGCATCACCTATACCGCGGGCATCGCGCCGCTGGGATCACCACGCGCGGCCGGGGCGGCGCCGAGCCTCATCGTCGCGGCCGAGCCGGCTAATCCCCCTGGTCCGGAGACCGCTGCGGTCACCGTGCCGTGGCCGCGAAACGAGCGAGGAGCCGTGGCCGGCCTCAAGACGACGTCCTACGCCGAGAACGCCGTCGCCGTCGCCTATGCGGGCGAGCGCGGCGCGAGTGAGGCGCTCTTCCCGAACACCGTGGGCAACATCTGCGAGGGCACGGGCAGCAACGTCTTCTGCGTCATCGACGGCGCCGTGCTCACCCCGCCCCTCACCGCCGGATGTCTGGCCGGTGTGACCAGGGCGCTGGTGCTCGAGTGGTCGGATGCCGAGGAGCGTGACATCAGCACCGCCGACTTCGCCGCGGCCGACGAGGTTTTCATCACCTCGACGACCCGCGACGTGCAGCGGGTGTCCGCCCTCGACGGCCGCAAGCTCCCCGCGCAGACGCCGCTCACCGATGCCGTGGCTGCCGAGTTCGCGGCCAGGTCGAAGGATGACGTCGACCCCTGAGCCCGGTCGCCGACTACCGCCGCGATGACGGCTGAGATTCGCGGCCAGATCGATGGACAGGGCCGCCGTGAGCGGGAGGGCGGCGCTGCATTGCGCCGTCAGGCGAGCTCGGCACGCTTGCGTTCGCGGTACGCCGCCACGTGCAGCCGGTTACCGCACGCCTGCGCGTCGCAGTAACGCTTCGAACGGTTGCGTGACATGTCGACGAGCACCGACGTGCAGTCGGGAGCCTCGCAGACCCTCAGCCGGTCGAGCTGGTCCGCGGTGATCACATGCGCGAGCGCCATTCCGCCCTCGAGCGCGAGGTGCTCGGCCAGGCTCGCACCCGGTACGAAGTAGTGCATGTGCCACTGGTATCCGTCGTGGTCGGTCAGCCGGGGCTGGACCCTGGCCTTCGACAAGAGCTTGTTGACGAGCATGCTGGCCCGGACGGTGTCGGTCAGGCCGAATACCTCACCGAGCATGCCCCGCACGCCCTGCACCGCTGGGAGGTCGGCATCGGTTGCCGAGCTCACGCCACTGA
>JBOHDU010000468.1:0-3088 GCA_050700615.1 Nocardioidaceae bacterium | reverse complement strand
ACTCGAACTTCTGGACCTTGCCGCTCGCGGTCACCGGCAACGAGTCCACGACCTCCAGGCGCTCAGGGAGCTTGTGGACGGCGATGCGGCGCTCCGTCCGGAGGTACGAGGTCAGCTCCTCGAGCGTGGGCGGCTCCGTCCCCGACGGCACGACGAAAGCGCACGCCTTCTCCCCGAGACGCTCGTCCGGGTAGCCGACGACAGCGGCGCTGCTCACCTTCGGGTGTGACTCCAGGTGCTCCTCGACCTCTAGGGCCGAGATGTTGACCCCGCCGCGGATGATCAGGTCCTTAATACGGCCGCTCACCCGGACGTAGCCCCCGGGCTTGCGGATGGCGAGGTCGCCGCTGTGGTACCAGCCGCCCGTGTCGATCGCCGCCGCGGTCCGCTCCGGGTCCCGCCAGTAGCCGAGGAGGCCACCGGGACCGCGGTAGAGCAACTCCCCCTCCCCACCCTCGGCTACGACGACACCTTCCGGGTCGACGACCCTGATCTCCACGCCGTCGAGCGCCGGCCGCCCGTCGGAGCCCGTCACCGCCTCGATCGGGTCTTCCAGGGTGCAGCACGTGCCGGCGAGGAACTCCGAGCAGCCCCAAAGGGGAACCATCGAACAACCGGTGAAGACCGCCGTGAGCTCTCCCACCAGCGACGACGGTATAGGCGCCCCGGCGCACAGCCACAACCGCATCGAGCGAAGGTCGTGCTCGCCCGGGCGGTAGGCGTCGATCGCCATGCGCGCGAACGGCGTTGCAGTCGCCGTAACGGTGCATCCGTACCGGGCGATCCGCTCCAGCCCGACGCTGGGCTCCCACACGTCGAGCAGGTGCGTTCCACACCCCGCGACGATCGGCGAGCACACACCGACGACCAGCCCGGTGCTGTGGGCGACCGGGGACGGCATGAACACGGTGTCCTCTGCGGTCAGCCGCAGGATGCTGTGGGCCAAGCCACGGGCGCTGAAGCCGTACGTGTTCCAGGTGTGAAGGCAGCCCTTCGGGCGCGATTCGGTGCCGGAGGTGTAGCCGATGACGTGCGGCTGGTCCGACCCCGGGGTCGGCCCCAACCGTCCGGGATCGGCAGACCCGCGGGCCGTCAGGTCGTCGATGTGGTGCTCGCCGTCCTCCCGATCGCCCCTGACGATTATCAGGTCCCGCAGCGCCGGGCAGCGTGACCGCAAGCCGCGGAACATGCGCGCATGGTCGAAGCCCCGGAACTCACCCGTGGTGAAGGCCGCCACCGCGCCGGAGTGGTCGGCGATGTACCGGACCTCGTCGTCGCGGTAGATCGTCATGATGGGCACGAGCACGGCGCCGATCCTCGTGATGGCGAGGTAAGCGATCGCGAACTCGACCCAGTTGGGCAGTTGGACGATCACGCGATCACCCGGACCGATCCCGAGGTCCACCAGGGACTCGCCCAGCCGGTATGCGGCTCCCTGCAACTCCGAGTAGGTCACGGACCGCTTCCCGTCGCCGGCGAACGTTCGCCCCGGAGCGCTCTCGGCCCACTCGTCGAGGTGGGCCGTCAGGTGACGGTCCCGCCACCAGCCGGCTTCCCGGAACCGCCGCACGGTCAGCGCGTCATAACGATCTTCGACCGTGATCGAGGAGACGTCACGGACCCCTGAGACCTGCCGAGCTCCCGGCAACGCCAAACCTCCTGATCGAGGGTCCAACTATTTGGTAATAGACTAGTTCGCCTCGCGCGTGTCGGCGAGCGCGCCACGGAGGAGGGGGACTCGTGCCCGGGATCATCGACATCATGAACTACACGCCGTTCGTGGCACCCGGGCTCTCCGGTCCCGAGTACCAGTACGACGAGCTGCAGACCATGGTCCGCACGACGTTGCGCCCGCTGCTCCACGACGGTCGGATCACCACCCAGTGGGGGCGCGTCGTCGAGGTGGACGACCCGCCAGGGGAGCCCGACCCGACGCTCGACCTCGACAGGGCCTACGCCGAAATGGAGCGCACCGGAGCCGAGACGGTCGTGCTCGCGTGTCTCAAGATGTGGTCTTACTACTCGCACCATCGCCTGATCATGGACCTCTCCGAGGACGTCGCCGCCCAGGCGGTCGCAGCAGCTCCGGACCGCTTCGTCGGTGCCGCGGGCTACAACCCGTTCCGTATAACCGAGAGCCTCCAGACGATCGAAACGTGCGTGCGTGAGCGTGGCTTCACCTACGTGTACTTCCATCCCATCACGTTCGGCATCGCGCCGAACGACCGACGGTGCTACCCCCTCTACGCCAAGTGCGTCGAACTCGGCGTCCCGGTCGGCCTCCAGGTCGGTCACTCGGCCGAGCCGCTGCCGAGCGGCCCCGGCCGTCCGATGCTCGTCGACGACGTGGCGATCGAGTTCCCGACACTCAGGATCAACCTGTCACACACCGGCTGGCCTTGGACCGGCGAGCTCATCTCGATGCTGTGGCGCCACCCCAACGTGTACGGGGACATATCGGCCTACTACCCCAAGTCCCTCGACCCCGAACTGGTCCGGGCCATGAACCGCCAGCTCCGCGGGAAGATCATGATCGGGTCCAACGGGCTCGACCTGAGGCGCTGTGCCGAGGAGCTCGACGCGCTGGGCTTGACGGACAAGACCAAGGAGCGGGTGCTTCGACTCAACGCCCTGGATTTCCTGGGTAGGTGATCAGCCACCCGCTGCGGCCAGACAGAGCAAGACGGCGTAGGGGGAACTGCCCCGCAGCATCACACGAGCAGCGTCTCAACCTCGTAGCGTGCAATCTGCTCATCGGCGGTCACGATCCGCAAGTGCAGGTCGCGGGCCTGCGCCACCAGGAGCCTGTCGAAGGGATCTCGATGAAGAGGCGGCAGGTCCCCTACACCCAGGGCATGGGTGTGCTGCACTGGCAGGGGTTCCACCCCGATCGACCGCATGCGGTCGGGGACATAGCGCTTGGGATCATCGGGCAGGGTGAGCCTGCCGAACTGGACCTTTATGGCGATCTCCCAGGAGCTGGCAGCCCGGCGATGACATCGTCATCGCGGGGCGCGTCGAAGTCGTCGGGAATGACAAGGCGGCTCCGATCCATCCCGAACGCCCGGCGAGATCCACTATGTAGGGC
>JBOHDU010000467.1:0-3421 GCA_050700615.1 Nocardioidaceae bacterium | reverse complement strand
CCAGCGCCCAGACCACACCGCTCACGGCCGCGACTGCGGCTGCCGGGACGGCCGAGTTCACGTGTACGGCGAACGCGTCCGCCAGGCGCTCTATCTTGGCCGCGCGGTCCTGCTCCTCCCGAACGCCTCGGTCGGCGTCCTCGCAGACTGCAGCCGCCATCACCACGACCTGCCGACCGGACAGCCCGAGCCGTCGCAACGCATCCTGAGCACCCGCTTCACCTTCCAGCGCCGTTCCGATGAGATCGGTACGGAGCCGACGATGGACGTCAGCCCCTGCCCGCACCCGCAACAGGTGCAGGGCCACGAGCTTGGCCGCGTCCTGCAACGCCGCGGTCCGCTCACCCGTGACGTCGCCCTCCATCACCGCCCAGATCGAACCGAGCACCTGGTCGCCGGCGCGCACAGCGATGGCGACGCGCTGCTTGGTGATGTCGTCGAACTCGAACTGTTGCGGGTCGACGATCACCGGCTTGTCCTCGCGGTAGAGGTCGCGAAAGACTCCGCGCTCGGTGAGCATCCGGGCGTAGCGCTCCGGCACCTGCCTTCCGATGATCGTCTCGACGCGTGAGGCGTCCGCCTCGTCCTGACGTCCGGAGAAGGCCAGGACCCGCGAGCTGCGGTCCTCGATCGTCACCGGGGCGTCGAGCAGCGCCGCAACCGCGTTGGCCACGGCGAACAGGTCGCCGGCCGGGAGCCCGCCGAGGGACTCCGGCTCACCCACCCCGATGTCGTCCTCTGCCAGGACGGCTCGCAGCAGCACCGACAGCTGTGCCCAGGTGGCTCCACGTCGGATCCCCAGCAAGGTGATCGCCGACTCGTCGACGGCCTCGCGGATCTCCGGGGTCAGCGTCACCGGGGCGCGGACCACCAGCCCCACCACCCCGCGTCGACCGAGGTCACGCGTCAACGGCACCATGTCGGCAGCGGTGACACCCACCCCCAGCACGATGGCGTGAGGCGGATAGTGCGGCTCGTCGATGGGGTCATGGATGACGACGCCGTCGATCTCGTCGGGGTTGTCAGGGTCACCGTGGATCAGCTCGAGAAGCGTGTCACCGAGGTCGTCGAGCACCCGGCCGAGGCTGGCGCGGGGTCGCTGGTTCACCCTTCGCAGCATAGGCGGCACCCGCCGTTCCCCACTCAGAGTGTGATCCGCTCGACGGACGTCGTGAACTGCTCGAGGACCTCGGGGATGGGCGTGACCCCGAGACCCGGACCGGTCGGCACCCGCAGGTGGCCGTCGTGGATCACGAAGGGCTCGGTGAGGTCGGTGCGGTAGAACCGGTCCGAGGCCGAGATGTCACCGGGAAGCGTGAACCCGGGCAGCGCCGCCAACGCGGCATTGGCAGCTCGACCGAGACCTGTCTCCAGCATCCCCCCGCACCACACGGCGACTCCGTGAGCGCTGGCCAGGTCATGGATCCTCCGCGCCTCGAGGTAGCCACCGACCCTCCCGGCCTTGATGTTGACGACCTCGCACGCACCGAGGGTGATCGCCGCCGCCGCTGACTGGGCAGACACGATCGACTCGTCGAGACAGATCGGCGTCGTCAGCTGCCGGGCGAGCTCCGCGTGGCCGAGGATGTCCTCCTCCTCCAACGGTTGCTCGATGAGCAGGAGGTCGAACGCATCCAGCTCAGCGAGATGGCGGGCGTCCCGCACGGTGTACGCCGTGTTGGCGTCCACCTGCAAGAGAACGTCGTCGCCGAAGCGCTCTCTGACGGCGCGCACGGGCTCGAGGTCCCACCCGGGTTCGATCTTCAGCTTGATCCGGACATACCCTTCAGCCAGATAGGCGTCGACGGCGTCGAGCAGCTGCGGGATCTCCTCGAAGATCCCGACCGACACCCCACTCGGCACCTGGTCGTGGACCGCACCCAGCTCCCGGGCGAAGGACCGTCCCGCCGCCCGGAGCTCGGCGTCAAGGACCGCCATCTCGAGCGCAGCCTTGGCCAGTCGGTGCCCTTTGTAGGCATGCAGCACCGTGGCCACGGCCGGAGCTCCCGAACGGTCCAGGGCCCGCTGACCGGCGCTCGATCCGAGAGCCGGCAGGAAGAAGCGCCGAAGGACGTCCGCCTGCGACTCGAGGTACTCCGAGGAGTACAAGGGTTGGGGAAGGGCCACGCACTCCCCCCACCCCTCCGCCTGGTCCGTGACCGCGCGAAGCAAGAGGATGTCGCGCTCGGTCTGCGTACCGAAGGA
Organism: Nocardioidaceae bacterium; assembly: GCA_050700615.1. Classification (GTDB taxonomy): domain Bacteria; phylum Actinomycetota; class Actinomycetes; order Propionibacteriales; family Nocardioidaceae; genus JBOHDU01. The sequence continues at coordinate 1,216 of JBOHDU010000467.1, read as the reverse complement.
GGTGCGAAAAGGTGAGACCAGGGGCATCGCGATCCGCACCAGGTCGACGCCAAGCAGTTTCATGGGACCTTCTCCTCGGTCGGGTCGGTGGCCTCGGGTTCGACCAGGTAGCCGGCGACCGGGTCGAAGTCGACGATGCGCCCACCTGCCGCTATCAAAGGTGCGAGCTGCTCACGCACCCGCATCCGCCACTCGCGGGCCTTGTCCGGATCGACCAGCCGCATCGCCTCGATGTCGTCCGGCACCCCGACGCGCACACTCCCCGCCTGGGGCACCGGGCGGCGTCGTGGACTGCCTGCGCTGGCAGCGATGACATCGGGTGAGGCCAGCTCCCACCGGACGAGCAGGCGATCGGTGTCGTCGTCGCCGTTGATCACGTCGAGCATCGGACCGTAGAAGTTCGTGAGGTACTCCGCAGCTCGGGCGGTCAGCTTGACCAGGTTGAAGTAGGCGTTGCGGGCGACGAGCGGGTCGAAGGTCCACTCGATCACCTCGACTCCCCGCTGCAGTGCCCAGGCGCGCTGGTGCAGCTTGAGGGCGAAGCCGACCCCTCGGCCGGCCATCTTCGGTGCCACGCCGGCGATGTGACTGTGGAGGACCTGGGTCGAGGGTCCGCTGTAGAAGCCGATACAGGTTCCGACCAGCCGGGGTCCGTCGTGGGCGCCGGCGACGTAGTTGCCGGTCTTGGCGAACGCACGCAGCAGCTCGGCGTTGACCGGAGGGTTGTCGGTGCGACCCCAGACATCAGCCAGCAGCTTGACGACGGCACGGAACTCCTCGATCTCGGTGAGCTCCCGCAGGCGCACGCCGGCCGTTGTCGCGGCTGCGCCGGCGGCGTCCTCGGGGGTCACGAGACTTCCTGCAGCAGATCGTGGACGAGTCCGGCCACGAGCCGGGTGCGGTCGACCAACCGGTCCACCGAGACGAACTCGTGCGGGGCGTGGGCTCCTCCGCCCACCGCGCCGAGCCCGTCCAGAGTGGGTGTCCCCACCCCCGCAGTGAAGTTGCCGTCGGAGGCACCCCCGACCCCGACTGCTTCGACCGCAGGCAGTCCGAGGGAGCGTGCGACCCACTCCGCCCGCGAGAACAGGGCGGCCGAGGCGCCCTGCTCCATCGGTGGTCGGTTCGGGCCCCCTCGCAGGCACAGCGATGCCCCTGCCAGAACCGGGGTCAGCGCTCGGAGCGCCGCGTCGACGCGATCCTGCTCCGCCACGGT
>JBOHDU010000466.1:0-3063 GCA_050700615.1 Nocardioidaceae bacterium | reverse complement strand
AGCCTGTCCGAGCCCAACCGCGACGTGACCTACGTCTTCTACGAGGCGGAGGAGGTGGAGGCCGAACGCAACGGTCTCGGTCTGATCTCCGCTGTGCGCCCAGAGATCCTGCTCGGTGACTTCGCGGTGGTGATGGAGCCGTCCAACGCAGTCATCGAGGCATGGTGCCAGGGCTCTATGCGGGTCGAGGTGACGACCACCGGGCGCCGAGCGCACTCGGCGAGGTCGTGGAACGGCGTGAACGCCATCCATGCGATCGGTGAGGTGCTCGCGCTGCTCTCGGCGTACCAGCCGCGGCTTCCCGTGATCGACGGTCTGAGGTTCCACGAAGGACTCAACGCCGTAGCGATCAGTGGTGGCGTCGCCGGCAACGTCGTCCCCGATCGTGCCACCGTGAGCGTCAACTACCGCTTCGCGCCCGATCGCAGCGTCGCCGAGGCGGAGCGACACCTTCGCGAGCTCTTCTCGTCGTACGAGATGAGCGTCAGCGACTTCGCACCGGGGGCGCTGCCGGGGCTCGACGTGCCGGCTGCGGCTGCCTTCCTCGGGGCCGTCGGTGGTCGCGCCAACCCCAAGTTCGGCTGGACCGACGTGGCGCGGTTCTCCCAGCTCGGCATCCCGGCCGTCAACTTCGGACCGGGGGATCCCGAGTTGGCTCACAAGCAGGACGAGCACGTCCCGTTGGCCCAGCTGAGCTCCTGTCTCGACCAGATGGTCGGCTGGCTGTCCAGCGTGTGAGAGGTCGTCGAGCCGCCGCCGGCCGCCACCGGTGGCGACGCGGGAGCCGCGGAGACCACAGGGGAAACCTCCGCTCACGACACCAGCGAGGTTCCGCCGCTGACCACTGGCGGCGGGAAACTCAAGGCAACGCGCGAGTTTCGTAGCCTCGGCTTCGATAGGTTGTGGCCATGACCGAAGAGCCACGAACGCCGCCGCTGGAGCGATTCAGGGGTCCCGTCGTCATGCGTCGCGGCCAGGTGCAGCGATCGACGACCGACCAGCGCCTGTTGGACTCACGCGGCCCGAGTGAGTGGGTCCACACCGATCCGTGGCGCGTGCTGCGCATTCAGTCTGAGTTCGTTGAGGGGTTCGGCGCGCTGGCGGAGCTCGGGCCCGCCGTCTCGGTCTTCGGGTCGGCTCGCACCAAGCCCGCCGACCCCGAGTACGCGCTAGGCGTCGCGCTGGGCAGCGCCCTGGCCTCGGCCGGCTTCGCCGTCATCACAGGCGGTGGGCCGGGCGCGATGGAGGCGGCGAACTACGGGGCGGCCAAGGTCGGCGGCGTCTCGGTCGGCCTGGGGATCGAGCTTCCGTTCGAGGCCGGCCTCAACCAGTGGGTGGACATCGGGATCAACTTCCGCTATTTCTTCGCCCGCAAGACGATGTTCGTGAAGTATGCGCAGGGGTTCATGGCCCTGCCCGGGGGCTTCGGGACGCTCGACGAGGTCTTCGAGGCGGTGACCCTCGTCCAGACCCAGAAGGTCACCTCGTTCCCCATCGTGCTCTTGGGCACGTCGTACTGGAGCGGGCTGTTCGACTGGATCCGGCAGGTGGTCCTCGCGCAGAACAAGATCAGCGAGAAGGATCTCGAGGTCTTCCACCTGACCGACAGCGTGGATGATGCGGTGTCGATCGTGTTGGCGGCCCAGAAGGCCCATGTCGAGCCAGATGAGGCGGGTCCGGACCAAGTCGAGCCACATCGCAACGAGTGAGTAACCGCGTAGGCAGCGTTCGCCATGCGCGCCGGTTAGCGGCGAGCGTCAGGCCAGCCCGCGGGTCGCTCGGGCCGGTGGTCGGTGGCCGGCGATCGAGGCCACCATGTCGAGCACCTGGCGGGTCTCCGGCACCTGGTGGGCGCGGAAGACCCTGGCACCGTGCCACGCCGAGATCGCGGTCGCGGCGAGTGTTCCGTAGAGCCGCCGTTCCGTGGGCAGGTCCAACGTCTCGCCGACGAAGTCCTTGTTGGACAGCGCGACCAGCACCGGCCAGCGGGTGGCGGTGAGCTCGTCGAGTCTCCGCGTCAGCTCGAGCGAGTGCCGGGTGTTCTTCCCGAAGTCGTGGGTCGGATCGATCAGGATCCCGTCGGGGCGCACACCGATCCCCACGGCCTGCCCGGCCAGCCTGGTGACCGCCGAGATGACATCGCCCACCACGTCGTCGTATCCCACGCGATGTGGGTCGGTGCGCGGTTCGAGGCCGCCGGTATGGCTGCAGACCAGTCCGACGCCGAACTCGGCCGCCACCTCCGCCGTGTGTGGGTCGGCCGCCGCCCACGTGTCGTTGAGCAGGTCGGCGCCCCGGTGGCAAAGCTCACGCGCCACCTCGGCCCGCCAGGTGTCGACGCTCAGCACGATGTCGGGGTGGGCGTCCCGGATGCGCTCGACGAACGACGCGGTCCGGCGCAGCTCCTCATCGACGTCGACCTCGGGCCCGTAGCCGGCCTTGACACCGCCGATGTCGACGATGTCGGCCCCCTGCTCGATGACCTGCGCCACGCGCTGGAGCGCCTCTCCCTCGCCGAACGTCGACCCCCGGTCGTAGAAGGAGTCGGGAGTCCGATTGACGATGGCCATCACCGCGAGTTCGTGGCGGGCGAACCTACGCTTGCCCAGGACCAGATCACCCTGATCGGACACGTCGTCTCCTCACCCTGCGACTGATGCTCGGTAGAGCGTGGCACGATCTTCTCGTGATCTGGTTCATGGTCGTCGTGCTCGTCGTGATCGTCGGGATATTCGTGCTGGTGGCGTCTGGTCGCGGCGAGTCGATGGCCGAGGTGTACGACGATCGGCCCGATTCCACCGTACCTGCCGGCCGGATGCTGACCGCCGACGACATCGAAGGACTCCGTTTCTCCACCTCCTTCCGCGGCTACCGGATGGACGAGGTCGACGCGTTCCTCGACCAACTCCGCGCGGATCTTCTCAACGCCGAGTCGTGGTCGGCCCGGGCGAGGCCAACCGCCCAGAGGGCGGCCGGGGACCCGGACCCGGGTGACGGTCGTGGCGAGAGCGCCACCATTCCTCCGGCCGCCGTCGGGCCCGTCGACGAGTCCGACACCAGCCG
>JBOHDU010000465.1:0-3489 GCA_050700615.1 Nocardioidaceae bacterium | reverse complement strand
GATCTGCTCATGGACCCCGACATCGGGATCGTCTCTCTCGGCGGGCGGGCAGGAACCGGGAAGTCGGCACTGGCCCTGTGCGCCGGCCTGGAGGCGGTCCTGGAGCGTCGGCAGCACAAGAAGGTCGTGGTCTTCCGTCCGTTGTTCGCCGTCGGTGGCCAAGAGCTCGGCTATCTGCCGGGCAACGAGTCCGAGAAGATGCAGCCGTGGGCGCAGGCAGTCTTCGACACCCTGGGTGCCGTGACCGACGGCGATGTCATCGAGGAGGTGCTGGCGCGCGGGATGCTGGAGGTCCTTCCGCTGACGCACATTCGGGGTCGGTCGCTGCATGACGCCTTCGTCATCGTCGACGAGGCTCAGTCCCTCGAGCGGAACGTTCTCCTCACCGTGCTCTCCCGGGTCGGCGCCAACTCGCGCGTCGTACTCACCCACGACGTCGGCCAGCGAGACAACCTCCGGGTCGGGCGATACGACGGAGTCGTGGCTGTTGTGGAGAAGCTGAAGGGGCATCCGCTATTCGCCCACGTCACGCTCACCCGGTCCGAACGGTCGCCGATTGCGGCCCTGGTCACCGAGATGCTGGAGGACGTGTCGGTCTGAGCTCCGGTAGCAGGGGAAACTTCCCAAACCACCCCAAACTGACGCTGCTCATCTGGACACTGGTCGGCATCATGCTTCGGTTGCGGTTTCGCTGAACCGGGGCAGGATGAGGTGCACGACACAGTTTCGGAGGCACCGAGCATGGATGATTCTGCGAGTTCTCCACGGCGACGCGGTCGTGGATGGACCAAGTCGGTTTCGCTGGCGGCGACGTTGACGCTGGCCACGGGGGTGTTGGCTGCATGCGGCTCGAGCTCGGGGAAGCCGACCCTTACGTGGTACATCAACCCCGACCCTGTATTGCCCACGCTGTCGGGTCAGGCCTTGCTCGCCAAGCAGTGCAGTACGAACAAGTACAACATCACGACCCAGGAGCTGCCGAGCGACGCAACGAGTCAACGTCAGCAACTGGCCTATCGGTTGGCGGCCAAGGACTCGTCGATCGACCTGATGAGCATGGACCCGGCGTTCACGGCTGAGTTCGCTGCAGCCGGATTCCTTGCCAGGATCCCGGCCGGCTACCAGAGGCAGTATGCCGCCGGCAAGCTCCCTGGCATCATCTCGACCGCAACGTACGGAGGACAGCTGATCGCCGACCCGTTGTGGGCAAACACGCAGGTGTTGTGGTACCGCAAGTCCTTCGCCCAGAAGGCCGGACTGGACATGAGCAAGCCGGTGACCTGGGACCAGATCATCAATGCGGCGTCGAACCATGGCGGCACGGTCGGCGTCCAAGGGAACCTCTACGAGGGCTACGCCGTCTGGATCAATGCGCTGATCATGGGTGCCGGCGGCCAGATCGTCAGCGACACGTCGAAGGGCGTCAACGCGAGCGTCGACGTCAACTCGCCGGCCGGGCAGGATGCGGCCGCGATCGTCTCCAAGCTGGCCCACTCGAAGGCGGCCGAGCCGGACCTTTCGGTCTCCAACGAGGGCACCGTCTTGACGCCCTTTGCCACGCCACAGGGTGCCTTCCAGGTGAACTGGACGTTCGTCTACCCCAACTACAAGCCCGATCCCACCACGTTCAAAGATCTGGGCTGGGCTCGTTACCCGGAGACCGTGGCAGGCAAGCCTTCGCGGCCGCCCGTCGGAGGTATCAACCTCGGCATCGGCGCATACTCCACACACGTGCAGGACGCGCTCGCGGCCGCTAAGTGCATCACCTCACAGAGCCACCAGATCCAGTACGCGCTGCAGACCGGCAACATGCCCGCGACGGCCGCAGCCTACTCGTCGCCGAAGTTGAAGACGCTTTTCCCCACCCCGCTACTGACGCTCTTCCGTCAGAGCCTGCAGTCCGGCGGTCCGCGGCCGAACTCGCCGTACTGGAGCGATATTTCGGCTGCCTTACAGAGCAAGTGGCACCCGCCCTCCTCGGTCAACTCATCGACCCCGGGATCGTCTGCCACCTACATCGAGCAGGTGCTTCAGGACAAGGCACTTCTGTGAACGCCGCGGCATTCTCGAAACGCGCGGCCCCCACCGCCGAGAAGTAGGAGGGCATACCGTGACGGCCGTCACCGATACGCCAAGCAAGACCCCCACATCGAAGCGAGCACCGACAACGGATCGGGCCAGGTCGGAGAATCGACTCGCCTGGAAGCTCGTCGCCCCAGCCGTCGTCGTGATGCTCATCGTGACGGCCTACCCGATGGCCGAGGCCCTCTACCTCTCCTTCTTCCGGTACCGCCTGACGACGCCCGGCGACAAGGGTTACATCGGGTTGACCAACTACGAAGTCATCCTCACCGACTCGCTGTGGTGGCGATCGGTGTTCAACACGATCCTGATCATGGTGGTCACGGTCTCCGTGGAGTTGGTCATCGGATTCGGCTTCGCGATGGTGATGCACCGGATCGTGTTCGCCCGTGGCGTCATGAGGACCGCGATCTTGATTCCGTACGGCATCATCACGGTCGTCTCCGCGTTCGCCTGGCAGTTTGCCTTCAGTCTCAACAACGGGTTCGTCAACGAGTGGTTCCACTGGTTGCCCTGGGTCAGCAGCCAGACCAACTGGTTCGGGAGCTACTGGCCGGCCATGTTTGCGATCTGCGTGTCTGAGGTCTGGAAGACGACACCGTTCATGTCGTTGCTGTTGCTGGCGGGGCTCTCGCAGGTGTCAGAGGACATGCTCGAGGCGGCGAAGGTGGACGGCGCGTCCTGGTGGCAGCGGCTTTACAAGGTGATCTTGCCGAACATGCGGGCCGCCATCATGGTGGCCGTGCTCTTCCGAGCACTCGATGCCTATCGCATCTTCGACAACATCTTCATCATGACCAAGGGAGCCGTCAACACCCAGTCCGTCTCGTTCCTGACCTATGCACAGATCGACCAAGAGTTCCAGCTCGGCCTGGGCTCGGCCCTGTCGGTCCTGCTGTTCATATCGGTGCTGCTGATCGCCTTCCTCCTGGTCAAGCTGTTCAGGGTCGATCTCGCCGCGGCAAGAGGGGAGAGCTGATGAAGCCGAAGATGGGTGTCGCCCACTGGATCGGATTCGTACTCATCCTGATCTGGTGCCTTCTCCCGATCGCCTGGATCATCTCGCTGTCGCTGAAGTCGGTGAACGAGACGACGGCCGGTAGCCCGCAGTTCCTGCCCAAGACCTGGACGATCGACAACTACAAGACGATTCTCCAAGACAACGATTTCCTGCACGCCTTGCTGAACTCGTTCGGAATCGGGATCATCGCCACCGTGCTCTCGGTCATCTTCGCGACGCTGTGCGCATACGCGGTTGCTCGCCTCGACTTCAAGGGCAAGAAGGTCGTGCTGTCGATCGCGTTGGCCATCGCGATGTTCCCCGTGGTGTCGCTGATCGGCCCGCTGTTCAACCTGTGGCGGACCCTGCACCTCTTCAACACCTGGCCTGGACTTATCATCCCGTAC
>JBOHDU010000464.1:0-4264 GCA_050700615.1 Nocardioidaceae bacterium | reverse complement strand
GGCCAGGCGGTCGGCGTCTACGGTCTCGCGGTGGCGTTGCCGAATCTGGTGGTGCTTCCGCTCAGCGTGGCGGTCGCCGAGGCCTTCGGCTTCTGGTGGGTGTTCGCCATGGCGGCGATGCCGGTGCTCGGAATTCCCGCCGCGCTACTGCTTGATCGCTCGGTGCCGCGGCCGGCACCTCGACAGGAGAGCACCGAGAGCGCCGTCGGGCGGGCCGCCCTCCCCACCCTGATGCTCTTCGTCGTCACACTGGCGGGCGGGGGGCTAGCGACGTTCCTTCCACAGGTGACAGGCTCGAGCGCCTTGTCCGTCGCGGCGCTCGCGATCTTCGGCCTGGTCAGCGCCCTGTCGCGGTGGGGCATCGGGGCGGTGGCCGATCGGCGTGGTGCGCACACTCTGCTCGCTCCGATGCTCGGGATCGCGGCAGCCGGGCTGGGCCTGATCGCCTGCGGGGTCGAGTGGCGGGGCGCGAGCTGGGTGCTCGTCCCGGCCGTCGCGGTGCTCGGGCTCGGCTACGGCTCGATCCAGAACCTGACCCTCGTGGCCGCTTTCGCCCGGGTCGACCGGGCGGGCTATGCGTCGGCAAGCGCGGTCTGGAACATCGGCTTCGACGCCGGCACTGGTCTGGGGGCCGTCGCCCTCGGAGTGATCGCGTCGGTCTCAACGTTCACCGTTGGCTTCGTTGCGTTGGCACTCGCGGCCGTCGCGGCCATCCCGCTGACCCCCGGGACCCGCCCTGAGACCTTCGGTCAGGGAGGGGATGCGGGGTGAGTCACGCAACGATCCCTCGAATCCGACGGTCTCGCCAGGTGCCGGTAGCGGCAGCCAGTCTGCGGGTCGGCTTCGACGGGAGGGCCACCGCGCACCGTAGGCTGGAGTTATGACCGTGCGAAGGATCATGGGGACCGAGACCGAGTTCGGCATCTCGGTCCTCGGCACGCCTGCCGCCAACCCCATGCTGACGTCGTCGCAGGTCGTCAACGCCTACGCATCGCGGGGCAGCCGCTCGCGTCGCGCCCGATGGGACTTCGAGGAGGAGAGCCCGCTGCGCGACGCCCGCGGGTTCGACCTGACTCGCAGCGCGGCCGACCCGAGCCAGCTCACCGACGAGGAGATCGGGCTCGCCAACCTGATCCTGACCAACGGAGCGCGGCTGTACGTTGACCATGCCCATCCTGAGTTCTCCGCGCCCGAGTGCACCAACCCGCGTGACGCCGTTTTGTGGGACAAGGCAGGTGACAGCGTCATCGTCGAGGCGGCCAGCAACGTGCACATCCCGGGCCAGAACCCGATCGTGATGTACAAGAACAACACCGACAACAAGGGGGCCTCGTACGGCGCGCACGAGAACTACCTGATGCGGCGAAGCACGCCGTTCCCCGACATCGTCCGTCACATCACCCCGTTCTTCGTCAGTCGCCAGGTGATCTGCGGCGCCGGTCGGGTGGGGATCGGACAGGACGGCGCCGGACATGGCTTCCAGGTCAGCCAGCGCGCGGACTTCTTCGAGGTCGAGGTAGGGCTTGAGACGACCTTGAAGCGGCCCATCGTCAACACCCGCGACGAGCCGCACGCCGACCCGGAGAAGTACCGCAGGCTGCACGTCATCATCGGGGACGCCAACCTCTCGGAGATCTCGTCGTACCTCAAGCTCGGCATGACCGCCCTCGTGCTCGCGATGATCGAGGATCGGGTGCTGTCCAACGACCTCAGCGTCGACGGCGCCGTTGCGGCGCTCCATCAGGTGTCGCACGACCCCACCCTGAAATGCCTGATCACACTCAAGGACGGGCGCACAATGACCGCGCTCGACCTGCAGGAGGCCTACCTGGAGCAGGCGCGGGACTACGTCGAGACCCGCTACGGTGCCGACGCCGACGAGCAGACCCGCGACGTGCTGGCGCGCTGGGAGTCGGTGATCGGGCAGCTCCGGCGCGACCCGATGGGGTGCCGGCGTCAGCTCGACTGGGTCGCCAAGCTCGCCCTGCTCGAGTCCTACCGCGACCGCGACGGGCTCGACTGGGACAGCCCCAAGCTGCAGATGGTCGATCTCCAGTACGCCGACCTGCGGCCCGAGAAGGGCCTCTACCACCGACTGGTGTCGCGCGGGTCCATAGACCGGCTGCTCACCGACGAGGAGGTGAAGCGGGCCACCGTCGAGCCCCCCACCGACACCCGCGCCTACTTCCGCGGCCGGTGCCTCGCGCAGTACCCCGATCGGATTGCCGCGGCCTCCTGGGACTCGGTGATCTTCGACCTGCCGGGCCGCGACTCTCTGCAGCGGATACCCACGATGGAGCCGGCGCGCGGCACGCAGCAGCACGTGGGTGCGCTGCTGGACCGGTGTCCGACCGCTGAAGAGCTGTTCGAAGCCATAACGTCGTGAGTGTTCCTCCCGGCACAGGTAGGGTTTCGGGTGCAGAGTCCAAGCAAGGAGGTGGATGATGGCTCGCGAAGGTGGCCAGCAGCACAAGACCACGCGCAAGTCTACGGACGAGGAGCTGCCTCCCGACAGCGCTCCCGCTGAAGACGCCGTCGAACGCAAGGAGAAGCTCGACGACGACGTCGATGCCATCCTCGACGACATCGACGAGGTGCTCGAGTCCAATGCCGAGGAGTTCGTGCGCGGGTTCGTCCAGAAGGGCGGCGAGTGACAGCCGTGAGCGGCTCGGCGTCTCGTTTGCCGGCCGCGTACATGACGCCAGGATCGTCGTCGTTCGCTGACTTCCTGGCCGAGCAGGCTCCCGAGCTGCTGCCCGGTCGGCGCCGTCCCCCTGCGGTTCCGGTCACCGAGACCCCCCATGGCACGACGATCGTGGCCGCGACGTTCAGCGGCGGCGTCGTGATGGCCGGTGACCGCCGCGCCACGATGGGAAACATCATCGCCCAGCGCGACATCGAGAAGGTCTTCCCGGCCGACGAGTTCTCCTGCGTGGGTATCGCCGGCGCCGCGGGGCTGGCGGCCGAGATGGTTCGTCTGTTCCAAGCCGAGCTAGAGCACTACGAGAAGATCGAGGGCGCGACGTTGTCGCTCGACGGGAAGGCCAACCGACTCGCGTCCCTCATCCGCGGCAACCTGGCGATGGCAATGCAGGGGTTGGCCGTGGTGCCGTTGTTCGCCGGCTACGACTTGCACGAGGGCCTCGGCCGGATCTTCTCCTATGACGTCACGGGTGGCCGCTACGAGGAGCACGCGTTCTACTCTGTGGGGTCCGGCGCACTGTTCGCCCGGGGCTCGTTGAAGAAGCTCTACCGCGACGACCTTGACGCCGACGAGTGCGTGATCGCGACCGTGCAGGCGCTCTACGACGCCGCCGACGACGACTCGGCCACCGGTGGCCCCGACATGGCCCGGCGAATCTTCCCCGTGCTGACCGTGGTCACCCAAGACGGCGTGAGCCGGATCCCTCAGGACCAGGTCGCATCGATCGCAGACACAGTGGTCGAGGCCCGCATGCAGCGTCCCGACGGTCCGGCCGCCCCGCTGCGATGAGCACGCTGATCCCCACGACGACAGGGCCCTCTGCATGAGTATGCCGTTCTATGTCTCACCCGAGCAGCTGATGAAGGATCGGGCCGACTTCGCCCGCAAGGGGATCAGCCGTGGACGTTCGCTCGTCGTCGTGCAGTATCGCGACGGCCTGCTGTTCGTCGCCGAGAACCCCTCCCAGGCGCTGCACAAGATCTCCGAGCTCTACGACCGGCTCGCCTTCGCCGCCGCGGGCCGCTACAACGAGTACGAGAACCTGCGGATCGCCGGCGTCCGGCTGGCCGACATGCGGGGCTACTCCTACGACCGCCGTGACGTCACCGGACGCGCCCTGGCCAACGCCTACGCGCAGACGCTGGGGGCGATCTTCTCCTCGGGTGGTGAGAAGCCGTACGAGGTCGAGTTGTTCGTGGCAGAGGTCGGCGATGCCCCCGAGACCGACCAGATCTACCGAGTGACCTACGAGGGCTCGGTCTCCTACGAGCAGGGCTTCGCCGGGATGGGTGGCTCGGCCGAGCAGGTCAGCGACTACCTCAAGGCGCACTATCGCGACGGCATGGACCTTCGCGAGGCGCTGCGACTGGCCGTCGACGCGTTGGGGCATGACAGCGAAGAGGCTCGCCACCTCGCGGCAGACCGGCTGGAGGTCGCGGCTCTCGATCGAACCAGGTCGCAGCCGCGAAAGTTCCGACGGCTCTCTGACGCGAGGCTGTCCGATTTGCTCAACGGGGCGGCCACGCACGCCTCGACTAAATAGACGGACGACACGGGTAG
>JBOHDU010000463.1:0-1965 GCA_050700615.1 Nocardioidaceae bacterium | reverse complement strand
GGCCGAGATCAAGCTCAACGAGGCGTCGGAGGCGATCGCTCGCCTCGTCCGTTCCTGACGTCGTGCAACAACGCATTCAAAGAGCACCGATGCAACCGCCGGCCGAAGCAGCTCTGGCTCCCAGGGCTACCCATGGCCGGGTGACGATGACCAGCACCACCACTACAGAGGAGATGCCGATGAGCAATCAATCCTTCCCCGTGACCGGCATGACATGCGCACACTGCGTGCACGCCGTGACCACGGAGCTGAAGGCCCTCGGCGGCATCCACGACGTCGACGTCGAGCTCGTCCCTGGCGGCATCTCCACAGTGACGATCACCTGCAGCCAGCCGCTCGAGCGCAGCCAGCTCGCCGCCGCGCTAGACTACGCGGGCGACTACCAGCTCGCCTAGCCAAGCCACGCAGTCTCGGCCCAGTGCCGGGCGAGGAAACGAGGGCCATGAGCCAGCACACCAGGACACCAGCAACAGACGCCGGCATGCCGACCGACCTCGAGTTGACCATCGGCGGGATGACGTGCGCGTCGTGCGCTGCTCGGATCGAGAAGAAGCTCAACAAGGTCGACGGAGTCGTCGCCTCGGTCAACTACGCCACCGAGAAGGCCAAGCTCAGCTATACCGGCGACATCACCCCCGAGGAGCTCGTCGGCGTGGTGGAGGCGACCGGCTATACCGCCGCGCTGCTGGCAGCACCACAACACGACGACGAAGGTGACTCGATCGAAGACGTGGGCCAGCGCGCTCGCAACGCCGAGGCAGCCGCGTGGTGGCAGCGGCTGGTCGTGTCCGCGGTGCTCAGTGCACCGGTGCTGGTGCTGTCGATGGTGCCGGCCCTCCAGTTCGACAACTGGCAGTGGCTGGCGCTCGCTCTCGCCTCCCCGGTGGTCGTGTGGGGAGCGCTGCCGTTCCATCGGGCCGCCGTCTCCACCGCCCGGCACGGGGCGGCAACCATGGACACGCTGATCTCGGTCGGTGTGTCCGCGGCGTACCTGTGGTCGCTGTGGGCCTTGTTCTTCACCGACGCCGGGCTGACCGGGATGCGGATGAGCTTCAACCTGGTGCCCGGATCCGGCGAGAACACCCCGAGCATCTACCTCGAGGTCGCCTCGGCGGTCACCACGTTCATCCTCGCGGGTCGGTACTTCGAAGCCCGGGCCAAGCGCCAGTCCGGCGCCGCGCTGCGGGCGCTGCTCGACATGGGCGCCAAGGAGGTCGCCGTTCTCCGGACCGGGCCTGTCGGCGAGGCCGAGCTGCGGATCCCGGTCGCACAGCTCGCAGTCGGCGACAGCTTCGTCGTAAGGCCGGGGGAGAAGGTCGCCACCGACGGCGTCGTCGAGTCGGGTACGTCGGCCGTCGACGCGTCGATGCTGACCGGAGAGCCGATGTTCGTGGAGGTCGGCCCCGGGGACCACGTGGTCGGCGCCACCGTGAACACATGCGGGCGGCTCAGGGTCCGCGCGACTCGGGTCGGGGCCGACACACAGCTCGCCCAGATGGCCAAGCTGGTGGGCGAGGCCCAGAACGGCAAAGCCCAGGTTCAGCGTCTCGCCGATCGGGTCTCGGGCATCTTCGTGCCGATCGTCATCGCCTTGTCGCTGCTGACGCTGGCCGGCTGGCTACTCGCCGGGCCCAACGTCAACGACGCGTTCACCGCCGCCGTCGCGGTCCTGATCATCGCCTGCCCCTGCGCATTGGGCCTGGCCACCCCGACTGCGCTCCTGGTGGGCACGGGTCGCGGTGCGCAGATCGGCGTCTTGATCAAGGGGCCCGAGGTGCTGGAGTCGACACGCGTCGTCGACACCGTCGTCCTCGACAAGACCGGCACCGTCACCACCGGTCGCATGAGCCTGGTCGACGTCATCGACGCCGGCAACACAACGACCGACCAGCTGCTGCTCCTGGCCGGCGCCCTCGAGGACGCCTCCGAGCACCCGATCGGGCAGGCCATCGCCACCAGTGCCAC
>JBOHDU010000462.1:0-3657 GCA_050700615.1 Nocardioidaceae bacterium | reverse complement strand
CCTCAAGAGGGCATCCGATGTACCGACGGACCGTCTCGGCGAGCGCGTCGGCGGCGTCAGTAAACGAGACGAGCAGGCGGGTGATGGTGGCAGCCAGGGTGGTCTCCTGAGCTCTGCTCATCACGTCACCAACGGGTGACGGCGGCGGGACGACGGTCGGCCAAGGGCAGGGGGGGGCTCTCACGACACGCCACTGATTCCACCCGTTGGGGCTTGACGCCGGTGGAGCAGATGGGAATAACGTGCCTTTTGTATTTTCTATTCTCGCATTTGCCAGCGAAAGGAGCCGAGCTGCGGCTATGACAAGCAAAATGGATGAGAGACCCACGGGGCTCGCAGACGACGATGCCAACCTCAAGAAGGACTTTGGAACCATCGGCCTGCTGTTCGCGGCCATCGGCTCGATCATCGGGTCGGGCTGGCTGTTCAGCTCACTGCACGCCTCAGAGCAGGCTGGGCCGGCAGCGATCATCTCCTGGGTGGTCGGCACCATCATGTTCTTGCTTATCGGGCTGAGCTACGCCGAGCTCGGAGTGATGTTCCCCCGCAGCGGGGGCGTGGCCCGTTACCCGCACTACGCCTGGGGGTCGTTCGCGAGCTACTCGATGGGCTGGGTGACCTGGTTGGCCTGCGCCGCGGTCGCCTCGGTCGAGGTCTCCGCGGTCCTGACCTATGCGACCTCGTACCTCCCCTGGATGGAGAAGTCCGACGCGACCTTGACCAACTGGGGCCTGCTGATTGCGATCGGAATGATGGCCGTGTTCGTCGTGATCAACTACATCGGCGTGCGCTGGTTCGCCCGGATCAACAACGTGTTGGTCTGGTGGAAACTGGGCATGATCATCCTGGTCATCATCGTGTTTATGGTCACCGCCTTCCACACGGCCAACTTCACCGCCCACACCAGTCACGGCAGCGGCTTCGCCCCGTTCGGTTTCAAGGGTGCCTTCGAGGCGATCCCGGCCGCCGGCATCGCGTTCTCGTTCCTGGGCTTCCGGCAGGGCATCGAGCTCGCGGGCGAGACCAACAACCCCCGGCGCAACGTTCCGCTCACGCTCATCGGCTCGGTGCTGATCTGCGGGATCCTCTACATCCTGCTGCAGGTCGCCTTCATCGGGTCGATCCCCTCCCACATCATCAACTCGGGGGGCTGGGCGGCCCTCGGCGGCTCGAACCCGACCCTTGTGGCATCGGGCGGCGCCTCGGCAACGTTCAGCCCGTTGGCCGTGGTTGCCAGCATCCTGGGGCTGGGATGGCTGGCTGGCCTGCTGTACGCCGACGCGATCATCTCGCCGAGTGACACCGGGCTTATCTACACCAGCGTCACCGCCCGGATGTCGTACGCCATGGGTCGCAATCGCAACGCCCCGGCCGTGCTGGCCAAGGTCAACGAGAACGGCGTGCCCTGGCCCAGCCTGATCCTGGCCTGGATCGTCGGCTGCATCTTCTTCCTTCCGTTCCCGAGCTGGCAGAGCCTGGTCGGCATCGTGACCTCGCTGACCGTGCTCTCCTTCGGCAGCGGCGCCATCGCGCTGCTCACCTTCCGCAAGCAGTTGCCCGACCAGGAGCGGCATTTCCGGCTCAAGGGCGCCTGGATCATCGCGCCGCTCGCGCTGCTGTCCACCAACCTGATCATGTACTGGGCGGGCTGGGACCAGGTCTGGAAGATGATGGTGGCGGTGGTGCTCGGCTACGTCCTGCTGGTGATCTTCCAGTACGCCGACCGCAACAAGGGCAGGGCGCCGCAGCTCGACTTCAAGCACGGCTGGTGGGTGCTGGTCTGGTTCGGCGGGATAACTCTGGTCAGCTACCTGGGCAGCTACTCCGGTGTCAGCGGCCAGACCAACGCCGGCCAGGCCGGGTGGTACCACTTCAACGGTGGCGTCATCGCCAACGTGATCCTGACCATCGTGGTGCTGGCGGTCGCTTGGCAGTGCCAGCTACCCGGCCACCGGGTCGAGCAGATACTGCACCAGGTCGAGGATGACGAGGTCGTGGGCGGTGATCCTGCCGCGCTCTGAGCGCCGCCAACCGGCGATCGGAGGGCACACCAGGCACCTTTCGTAGGGGCCGGGTGTGCCCGTCCGGATGATTCCGCCGGCACCGCCTCGCACCTAACCTCGGGGCATGGTGGGGGGAGGCACGCTCGGAAGCCGGTTCGAGTCCCAGCCGAACGCTCTCAATACGCTCCGGATCTGCTTCGCGGTGGCGGTCGTGATCTACCACTCCCGTCTGCTGCCGTGGGGCGCTCAGCCACTGTCGCGACCGGTGCAGCAGTTGCTCGGGGGCGTCCCGGTCGACGGTTTCTTCGCGATCTCCGGGTTTCTGGTCTGCCGGTCCTGGGACCAGCGACCCGACGTGGGCCGGTTCCTGGTCGCCCGCGCGACCCGGATCCTTCCGGCGTTCTGGTGCTCCCTGGTGGTGACCGGATTCGTGCTGGCCCCGCTCGCCGCGCACCTCGCCGGCCTGCACCCGCTGAGCCTGACCGGAGGCCTCGACTACGTCACCGGCAACGCCGGGGGGTTCGTCACGAACATGACGATCGACGGCTCTCCCGCCCGGGGCATCCAGACGGCCAGCTGGAACCCCTCCCTGTGGACGCTGTGGTGGGAGCTTTGCTGCTACGTGGCGGTGCTCGTCCTCGGTGTGCTCCGCCTCCTCAAGCCCCTCGTCGTCGGTGTCGTGCTGATGCTCTGCTGGATCACCTGTGCGGCACTGGCGACGACCGGCGAGGTGTTCCCGGTGACCAGTCCGGTCTACGCCGTCCCGCGACTGGGCCTGATGTTCGCCTGCGGAGGCCTGCTGTGGCTGCTGCGTGACCAGATCCGGCTCGAGGGCTGGCTGGCGTTCGCCTCGGCCCTGGCCCTGGGCACAGCCTTGATGACGCCGCACTACCGGCTGGTGGCCGCCCCCGCGCTCACCTACCTCTGTCTGTACTTCGGTCTTGGGCTCGGGCGGTTCAGCCGGCTGCGGCTGAGCAACGACCTCTCCTACGGCGTCTACCTCTACGGTGCCCCGCTGCAGACGGCGATGCTGGTCGCAGGTGTCTCCGGCGCCTCATGGCTGAGGTTCTCCGGAGAGTCGCTGGCCGTCATCCTGCCGGTGGCCGCGCTGTCCTGGTTCGTTATCGAGAGGCAAGCCCTGGGGCTGAAGCGACGCCACGCCTCCTGGGCTCGCACGCGCCGACTTGCCGGATCCGATCCGTTGTTCCTCGATCTGTCGCCGGCGACCGGTGGCCGAGCCGGAGGCGTGCTGGCCTCGCCGCGGCTGAAGGTGTCACCCTCGCCCACGGCCACCGTCGACCAGTCCCGGCTGTGGAACTCCGACCCGCATCCCGACCAGCCGGGCAGTCTCGCCGACCACGCCTGACGCACCCTCGTCCTCGCTGGCGCGGCAGCCGTCGTCCCTGGAACGCATGCCCGGACCGCACCACCTCGTGTCACGCTGCGGGGTCGCGACCACCGCGTCCCTGTTGGCCGACGGCCGTGCAGGGCGGTCAGTTCACCTCGCGATCGCGGCCGGCTCAGTACTCCTCGCGTAGCTTGAACTTCTGCAGCTTCCCGGTCGCGGTCCGGGGCAGAGACTCGACGAACTCGATGCGCTTGGGGCACTTGTAGCCGGCTAGGTTGGTGCGGCAGTGTGCGATCAGCTCAGCAG
>JBOHDU010000461.1:0-2585 GCA_050700615.1 Nocardioidaceae bacterium | reverse complement strand
AGCGCCAGCTGGGTGCTGCCGACGCGCCATTTCCACATCACCGAGTGGTTCGGAGCGCGTGGCCCCTCCTGGGCGACCGGCTACCACACAGGCATCGATTTCGCGACCTCCTGCGGCACTCCCGTGGTCGCCATCGACAACGGCGCGATCTCCGACGAGGGATACGACATCGGCGGCTGGGCCTACGGCAACCAGATCCGGCTCCGGCTCAGCAACGGCGACCAGGTCTGGTACAACCATCTCAGCGCCATCCAAACGACGACGGGCGCCCATGTGGTCGAGGGGCAACAGCTTGGGCAGGTCGGCGAGACCGGCAATGCGTACGGCTGCCACCTGCACTTCGAGTACCGACTCGCCGCCGACCTCGACACGGCGGTCGATCCGGCGCCGTTCTTTGCCGCTCACGGGCGTGCGCTGCACTGAACCCGATCCGGCGCCGCGGCGCTGCGACCGGCCGCTCAGCACCCGGCTGTCGGGCCCCCCGAGCGCGCTAACCTGTCGGCCGCACGACGTAGCATGAGACCGACATGAGTGTGCTGTTCCCGCTGCCGAAGCTGGCCGAGCCGGACCGACCCGGCGACCCCTCCGGCGATGAGCCGGCCCAGCGCAGACGACCGACCGCGGACCAGCTTCTCGAGGGGCTCAACGAGTCCCAGCGGGCCGCCGTGACCTACGAAGGCGCCGCCCTCCTGGTCGTTGCCGGAGCCGGGTCGGGCAAGACCCGCGTGCTCACCCGGCGGATCGCCTGGCTGCTGTCGCAGCGCGGCGCGCATCCCGGATCGGTCCTCGCGATCACCTTCACCAACAAGGCCGCCGCCGAGATGCGGGAGCGGGTCGCCGAGCTCGTGGGCGGTCGCGCCAAGATCATGTGGGTCTCGACGTTCCACTCCTCGTGCGTGCGGATCCTGCGTCGGGAGATCAGCCTGCTCGGCTTCAAGTCCACGTTCTCGATCTACGACGATGCCGACTCGCGCCGGTTGATGGGGCTGGTCTGCCGAGACCTCGACCTCGACCAGAAGCGCTACAACCCGCGCGCGGTCCTCAACTGGGTGAGCAACTGCAAGAACGAGCTGCTCGACACCGAGGCCGCGGCTCGCACCGCGCACAATCACATCGAGCGCACCTATGCCGAGTGCTATACGCAGTACCAGACCCGGCTCCGTCAGGCCAACGCCCTCGACTTCGATGACCTGATCATGACGGCAGTGCACCTTTTCCAGGCGTTTCCCGAGGTGCGAGAGACCTACCGTCGCCGCTTCCGGCACGTCCTCGTCGACGAGTACCAGGACACCAACCATGCGCAGTACGTGCTCGTCCGCGAGCTGTGCGGGGCAGGTTCCACCCGACGCACCGTCGACGGCGAGCTCGTGGGCGCGAGCGCTCCAGACACGCCGGGCGACGCCACACCGGCCGCCGACCCGGCCGAGCTCATGGTGGTCGGCGACGCCGACCAGTCGATCTACGCGTTCCGAGGCGCGAGCATCCGCAACATCCTCCAGTTCGAGGAGGACTTCCCCGACGCCAAGACGATCCTGCTCGAGCAGAACTACCGGTCGACCCAGACGATCCTCAACGCCGCCAACTCGGTGATCTCGCAGAACAAGGGCCGCAAGCCCAAGAATCTCTGGTCCGACGCCGGCGACGGCGAGCCGATCATCGGCTACGTGGCCGACACCGAGCACGACGAGGCACAGTTCGTGGCCGAGGAGATCGACCGGCTCACCGACGAGGGGTTCGCACGGCCGGGCGACGTGGCGGTGTTCTACCGGACCAACGCGCAGAGCCGAGTCTTCGAAGAGGTCTTCATCCGGGTCGGGCTGCCCTACAAGGTCGTCGGTGGAGTGCGCTTCTACGAGCGCCGCGAGATCCGTGACGCGCTGGCCTACCTGCGCGCGCTCGTCAACCCCGACGACTCGGTGTCGCTGCGTCGCATCCTCAACGTGCCCAAGCGCGGCATCGGCGACCGGGCCGAGGCGTGCGTCGAGGTGCTCGCACAGCGTTCGAAGCTGACGTTCTGGGAGGCGCTTCGTCGGGCGGTCGATGCGCCAGAGATCGCCACCCGCTCGCTGAACTGCGTGCAGGGCTTCGTCGCGATGATCGAGGAGCTCCAGCAGATGGTCGCCGACGGCGCGCGACCCGACGACATCCTCGACGCGGTGCTGACCAAGTCCGGCTACCTCGAGGAGCTCGAGCAGTCGGCCGACCCGCAGGACGAGACCCGCGCCGAGAACCTTGGTGAGCTGCTCGCGGTCGCGCGCGAGTTCACCGACGAGCGCGCCGAAGCGACCCTTGCCGAGTTCCTCGAGCGGGTCGCGCTGGTCGCCGACTCCGACCAGATCCCCGACGAGGACGAGGACGGCGGTGTGGTCACGCTGATGACCCTGCACACCGCCAAGGGGCTGGAGTTCCCGGTGGTGTTCCTGACCGGCCTCGAGGACGGCATCTTCCCGCACGCCCGCTCCGTGGGAGACCAGACCGAGCTGGAGGAGGAGCGCCGGCTCGCCTACGTCGGGCTGACCAGGGCCCGCGAGCGTCTGTATGTCTCCCGGGCGGTGGTGCGATCGGCATGGGGTGCACCCCAGCAC
>JBOHDU010000460.1:0-5655 GCA_050700615.1 Nocardioidaceae bacterium | reverse complement strand
CTTCTGCCCCGGCCGGTACGGCGACTCGAAGTACCGCCTGATGCCGAGGCTGCCGTCGGGGTCGATCCGCCAGGACAAGTCGAACCAGAACTCGTTCTCCTCCCACACCTCGCCGGGGTTCGTGTCGCGGGTGTCGGTGAACTCGCGGCCGAGCTTCTCGAACGCGACCCGGCGTACCGGCTGTCGGAACCCGAGCCAGCGCGCGGCGTGCGTCTCGTACGACTGCGTGTCGTGGCGCTCGGTCGAGTGCCCCATCGGCAGCACGTAGTCGGCGAAGGTCGCGGTCTCGGACCAGGTAGGGGTCAGCGCCACGTGACAGCCGACCTGGTCGTGGTCGGTGAGCGCCTCGAGCCAGGAGAACCCGTCGGGGTTGGTCCAGATCGGGTTGTAGACCCGGGAGAAGTAGACGTCGAGCCGGCCCCGCCGCTCGTGCAGCAGGTGCGGCAGCAGGATCGACATCTCGTTGGTGCTGAGCGGGTACTCCGCGGGCCACAGCAGCTCGTTCCAGCGCTCATGTCCCTCGGGCACGTCGAACCCGGGCGCGATGAACTTGTCCCAGCCGTTGGGGCTGGTGCCGCCCTTGGTGCCGACGCTGCCGCTCAGCACGTTGAGGAAGAACAGGCAGCGCGCCACCTGCCAGCCGCCCAGGTTGCCGGCGGCTGCGGAGCGCCACACATGCGCAGACAAGGCGGTGCCCGCGGACGCCACGATCTCGGCGAGCTGCTCGATCTTGTCAGTCGAGACTCGCGCCTGCTCGGCCGCGAACTCGAACGTGTAGGTCGAGTAGTCGCTCTCGAGCAGCTCCAGGAAGGCCTCGAACGTGGCCGGTGCGTCCGGGTGCAGACGCTGGAGGTAGACGTCCCAGTTGACCCACCGCCGGATGAACCCGGCGTCGATCGCCCGGGTGCGCAGCAGGTACGACGCCACGGCCAGTAGGATCGCCGCCTCGCTGCCGGGCCACGGCGCCAGCCACAGATCGGCGTGCGCGGCCGTGTTGGACATCCGCGGGTCGATGACCACCAGCTTCGCGCCGGCCTGCTTGGCCTCCATGATCCGCTGGGCGTGCGGGTTGAAGTAGTGGCCGGTCTCCAGGTGCGAGGACAGCAGCAGGATCGCCTTGCTGTTGGCGTGGTCAGGCGAGGGCCGGTCATAGCCGCCCCACAGCGAGTAGCCCAGCCGGGCGCCCGAGGAGCAGATGTTCGTGTGTGAGTTGTGCCCGTCGACCCCCCAGGCCAGCAGGAAGCGCTCGGCGAAGCCGTCCTCGCCCGGTCGGCCCACGTGGTACATCACCTGGTCGCGAAGGTCTTCGAGGATCGCGGCCCGGATCCGGCCCGCGATGTCGTCGAGCGCCTCGTCCCAGCTGACCCGCTCCCATTGGCCGCTCCCCCGCTTCCCGGCCTGGCGCAGCGGGTAGAGAATGCGGTCCGGGTCGTTGACCTGGTTGATCGTGGCCGGCCCCTTCGCGCAGTTGCGGCCGCGGGATCCCGGGTGCGCGGGGTTGCCCTCGACCTTCGTCACGCTGAGGTCGTCCTTGGCGACGTAGGCCAGCAGTCCGCAGGCGGACTCGCAGTTGAAGCAGGTGGTCGGGATGAGCATGAACTCCCGCTTGACCTTGCGAGGGTGCGCCTTCGCGTCGTAGGCCACGAAGCTGTCCCACTGGTCGGGCGGGGGATAGTTGTGCAGGGACTCGTGGCTACGAGCCCCCGGCAGAGTCGGCTCCGTGGTCATGACAGCGGCACGTCCTGGCCGGCCCGGACGAACGCGAACTCGTAGCCGAGGATCGACACCTGGGCCAGCACCCCGGCCAAGGCGACCAGCGGCTGGCGGACTCCGGTCCACCCGAGCGCGGCGAGGACCGCGACCACGACGCCCAACGCGACCGCGAGACCCCAGTAGAGCGCCCGGTATCGGCCGCGGGTCAGGATGCGCGCACCGTGCGCCGCTCCGCGGGTGGCGTGGTGACCGAGCAGCTTCACCAGGCTCAGCGCCACCGTCGCCACCGTGGCGACCAGCAGCACGCGGGCCACCAAAGCGGCCTGTGCCTGCGGCTGTCGGCTCCAGAGCACGAGCGCGGCGAGGAGCCCGGAGCCTGCCATCAGGGCCTGCGCGAGCAGGTGCGGGAACAGCCAGCGCGTCTGCCACAGGTCACGGCCCTCGGCCTGTCCGAACAAGAAGGCGGTGTAGCCGGCCGCCAGCACCCCAGCGGGCAGGCTCAGCACGGCAAGCACCACCGCGACCGGATGCCCGTCGAGGCCGAAGATCTGGGCCAGCAGCCACACCCCGGACACGGCCGCGACCGCCATCAGGCAGTAGCCCCCCTTGACCAGCCAGGACCCGCGGTTGGCCTTCGTCAGCAGATAGTAGAACCGCTCCGGCCGCTTGAGGTCCCAGACCAGGAGTGCGCCGGTGGCCGCCGTACCGACCACCGCGAGCACCGGCCCCAGCGTGACCGGACCGATGAACGAGTAGCCGAACAGGACCGCCAGAGCCGAGACCAGCAGTGCGCCTGCGCCGAAGCCCTTGGTCCACAGGTACGTCGCGACCCGCCAGCCCCACGGGCGGGCGTGCTCGGTGTTCAGCGTGGTTGCGACCTGGGGGTCGGCGTCGAAGTCGGCAGCGGTCGTCAGCCGCAGGTCGTCGGGCTCGGCCCACAGATAGGTGTCGCGTACCGGCGCTGCGAGCGGGTCGAGCACGGAGTTGGCCGCGCCGATGTAGTGCACGTTGGGGCCGGTGTTCTGCTCCGGTGCGCGCACCTGCGTCTGGTTGTCGGCGACCAGCCGGCTGATTCCGCTAGCCGGGTCGTCGAGGTCGCCCACCCAGATCGAGTGGGTCGGACACACGGTGACACAGGCAGGCTCGAGCCCGTTGTCGACCCGGTGGGCGCAGAAGTTGCACTTCGCCGCGGTGTTGGTGCTCTTGTCGATGTAGATGGCGTCGTAGGGACACGCCTGCATGCACGCCTTGCAGCCGATGCAGAGCTCGTTGTCGAAGTCGACGATCCCGTCGGGCCGCTTGAACAACGCGTTCGTCGGGCAGATCTGGATGCAGGGGGCGTCGGTGCAGTGGTTGCACCTCATCACCCCGAAGTCGCGGGTCGACTCCGGGAAGGTACCTGAGTCGACGTACTTCACCCAGGTCCGGAACTGCCCCACGGGCACCTCGTGCTCGGTCTTGCACGCCACCGTGCACGCGTGACACCCGATGCAGGTGCGCTGGTCGATCGCGAAGCCGTACCTCATCGGACCGTCCGCACCTCTCGGGCGGCCAGTCGCTCCCGGGCGGCACCGAGCGGCCGCACCAGTCCCTCCTGGGCGACCGACGCGATCAGCGAGCCGTCGCGGGAGTAGACCCGCCCGATGGCGAACCCGCGCCCACCCGACGCGGAGGGCGAATGCTGGTCGTAGAGCATCCACTCGTCGGCGCGCGACGGACGGTGGAACCACATCGTGTGGTCCAGCGAGGCAGGTTGTACGAGCCGGGAGCCGATGATCACCCCATGCGGCACGAGGCTCACCCCCAGCAGGGTGAGGTCACTGGCGTAGGTGAGCACGCAGGTGTTGACCAGGCGGTCCGGCGGCAGCTCCCCGGCCGCGCGCAGCCAGATCTGGGTGCGCGCGGGCTCCGTCTCACTCGCCAACCGGCCGCCCGGCCGCGAGTCGGCGGCGTAGCGAATGTCGAGCGCGGCCCATTCGCGCTCCCAGGACCGGTCCTCGGGGTCGCCGCTGATCTCTCGGAAGAGGTCACCCAGCGTCGGGCAGTCCTCGGGCCCGGGCACGACCGGCATCGTGTCCTGGTGGTCGAAGCCGAGCTCGTCGACGTGGAACGAGGCGGTCATGTAGAAGATCGACCTGCCGTGCTGGCGCGCCACCACCCGGCGGGTGCTGAACGACCGGCCGTCTCGAATCCGCTCCACGTCGTAGACGATCGGCACCGCGGTGTCGCCAGGACGTAGAAAGTACGCGTGCATCGAGTGGACGTGTCGCTCGTCTGAGACGGTATGGCAGCCCGCCGCCAGCGCCTGTGCCGCCACCTGCCCGCCGAAGACGCGTTGCATGGCGGTGTCGGGCTGTCGGCCCCGGTAGAGATCGACGTCCAGCTCTTCGAGCTCGAGCAGCTCGAGCAGGCCGGGTACGGAGTTGGGCACGAGTCGATCATGTCATTTCACCCTGCTCTGCACCGGATCCAGGCGAGCCGGACACGCCGACCCGCGCCGAAGGAGACCCACGAGGACGACATCGCCGCGATCTTCACCGCCTCGATGGAGCTGTGGTGAGACGCCAACGCGGCGAGGCACCGCCGGGGGCCGGGCAGACCCCGGACGAATCCGCAGTCGTGACCACGAGTGGTTACGACCGCACGTTGTTCGACAACCGCGGCTGGCGGCCGGCGCTAGGTGGGCTGCTCGCTGTGCGCTCGTCGCGTGGCACGGTCGGCGCCGGGTCTGCGAGCGGAAGGCGGAGGACCGCCCGGGCACCTCCGAGTGGACTCTCCTCGATCGTCACGTCGCCACCGTGGCCGCGCGCGATCGAGCGGGCGATCGGCAGCCCGAGCCCGGCGCCACCGTCGTCGCGGGCACGAGCCTCGTCGAGCCGCAGCCAGCGCTCGAAGACCCGGTCGCGGTCGGCGGCCGGGATGCCCAGGCCGTCGTCGTCGATCGTGACCAGGACGTCCTTCCCGGTCGCGACCACCGCAGCCTCCACCTGGGTATGCGCGTGCCGCCGGGCATTCGCGAGCAGGTTGTCGACCGCGCGCTGGAGCCGGCGGGGATCCCCGCGTACCCACCGTGGCGGCCCATCGGCACCGAGGAGTGCCGCGACGTCGACGTGCAGCTCTTGCTGCGGCGCCCCGGCGTCGAGCTGGGCGAGCAGCAGCAGGTCGTCGGCGAGTCGGCCCACCCGCTCGGCGTCGGCGCGCACGCCGCGCGCGACCTCCGCCCACTCCGCCTCGTCGGTCGGGGTGGACAGCGCGACGTCGACCTGGGTCAGGATCGACGCGATCGGGGATCGCAGCTCGTGCGCCGCGTCGGCGACGAACGCCCGCTGTCGCTCGGTGGCGCCGTGCAGCCGATCGAGCATCCGGTTGAGTGTCTGCGCGAGCCGGGCGATCTCGTCGCGACTTGGAGGCACCGGCAGCGCCGGAGCCTGCGCTGGTGGCATCGCCACGATCCGGTCGGCAGCAGCTCGCAGCTCCTCGACCGGACGCAGTGCGGAGCTGACCGCCAGCCAGGTCGCGACTCCGGCTGCGATCACGATGATCGGCACGGCGACCAGCACGACCCTAAGCAACGTCTCCAGTGTCTGCCGAACGTCGGTGAAGGGTTCGGCGCTGATCACCATGACGGGCTGACCGTGGAAGCGCGCGCTGGTCACCTGGACCCGCAACGACGTCGCACCCAGCGCGCTCTGGTCAGCGCTGGCAGGCTTCCCTCCCACCATCGAACGCAGCGTCTGCACAGGCAGCAGCGGCACGGTTCGGCTGGAGTTGGGCGTGGCACCGATGACGCTACCCGAGGAGTCGACGACCTGAGCCTGGATCGGCTCAGCGGCGGGGGCTGGAAGTGGGTCGGGGAGCTGGCCGGAGTCGACCAGGGAGGTGACGGTATCGCTTTCGGCCCGGACGACGGCGTCCAGGGCCGAGATCCGGTTGTGGTAGACC
>JBOHDU010000459.1:0-1782 GCA_050700615.1 Nocardioidaceae bacterium | reverse complement strand
CTTCTGCACCGTCGGGATGAAGTTGTTCTCGAGCCAGTCCTGGTCGTCAACGGTGGCGGCGGCGTTCTTGCCCGCGACCTCCGCGTGGAAGAGGTCGGGGTACTGCGTGGCTGAGTGGTTGCCCCAGATGGTCATGTTGGTGATGTCGTTGACGCTCGACCCCGTCTTGGCGGCAAGCTGAGCGATGGCCCGGTTGTGGTCCAGCCGGGTCAGTGCCGAGAAACGCTCGGGCGGCACGTCGGGCGCGTTTTTCATCGCGATCAAAGCGTTGGTGTTGGCCGGGTTGCCGGTAACCGCGACCCGGACGTCGCCGGCGGCGTGGTCGTTGATGGCCTTGCCCTGGACCGTGAAGATTGCCCCGTTCGCCTCGAGCAGATCGCCGCGCTCCATGCCCTTGGTGCGCGGTCGCGCGCCGACGAGCAGCGCAAGGTTGACCCCGTCGAAGAGTACGTCGGGGTCGTCACCGGTCTCGACACCGGCGAGCGTCGGGAAGGCGCAGTCCTCGAGCTCCATCACCACGCCCTCGAGCGCCTTCAGGGCCGGAGCGATCTCGAGCAGCCGCAACTCGACCGATGTGTCGGGCCCGAGCAGTGATCCGCTGGCGATGCGGAAGAGAAGGCTGTAGCCGATCTGGCCGGCGGCCCCGGTGACGGCGACTTTGACCGGTGTTGCGCTCACTGCTCGCTCCTGACGTTGGTGAGTTGCTACGAGGTTGGCCGATGCAGGTCCCGATCGGACACGCGTTCGACGTTAGCAATGCCGCTGCGCGATGCGAAGTCGGGTATGCCGTACGCGGGATGAGAGGAGTCAGGTCACGGTGCCGCCGGCGACTGGTCCCTGCCACCGTGCCCACCTGGATCGGAGAACTCTCGTACGAAGAGCCGCATTTCGCCCGCCGGGCTGAGTCCTGTATCTTGATGTCAAGAAACCTTCCGAGACCCGCGGAGTCACAGCGCATGCCCAAGATCAAGGTACGGAACCCGGTCGTCGAGCTCGACGGCGACGAGATGACCCGGATCATCTGGCAGTTCATCAAGGACCGGCTGATCCACCCGTATCTCGACATCGACCTCAAGTACTACGACCTCGGAATCGAGAAGCGTGACGCGACCGACGACCAGGTCACGGTCGACGCGGCCAACGCGATCAAGGAGCACGGTGTCGGCGTCAAGTGCGCCACGATCACGCCCGACGAGGCGAGGGTCGCGGAGTTCGGGCTGAAGGAGATGTGGAGGTCTCCCAACGGAACGATCCGCAACATCCTCGGCGGGGTGATCTTCCGCGAGCCGATCGTGATCTCCAACATCCCGCGACTCGTTCCCGGTTGGACCAAGCCGATCGTGATCGGCCGCCACGCCCACGCCGACCAGTACAAGGCTCAGAACTTCGTGGTTCCCGGCCCCGGCACCGTGACGATCACCTACACCCCGGCCGACGGCGGTGAGCCGATGGAGTTCGACGTCGCGGACTTCTCGGGCGGCGGAGTCGCGATGGGGATGTACAACTTCGACGAGTCGATCCGCGACTTCGCGCGGGCCTCCTTCCAGTACGGTCTCGAGCGGAAGTTTCCCGTCTACCTCTCCACCAAGAACACGATCCTCAAGGCCTACGACGGCCGCTTCAAGGACCTGTTCGCGGAGATTTTCGATGCCGAGTTCAAGGCTGACTTCGATGCCATCGGGCTCACCTACGAGCACCGACTCATCGACGACATGGTGGCCTCTGCGCTGAAGTGGGAAGGCGGCTATGTCTGGGCCTGCAAGAACTACGACGGCGACGTGC
>JBOHDU010000458.1:0-5349 GCA_050700615.1 Nocardioidaceae bacterium | reverse complement strand
CCATGGTGACGATCGCTGCTTTGATCGACGGTCCCGGGCTGGGAGTGCCGGTCATCCAAGCGCTCGAAGCCCTGCTCGTCGGGCAGGCGTTCGTGCCCGGGCTCGCGATCGTGATCATGGCGATCATGCTCGACCGCACGACCACCGCGATGAGCGAGCGGTCGGACCGGTTGGCCCGTGCAGGCGGTGGCAACAAGCGCGTGCGCATGATCGTGCTGGGCGTCGCGGGAGTCTTCACGCTGGTGGCGATCTACCTCTCGCACACGATCCTGCAGCTCGCCCAGTTCCCGACCAGCATCGACTTCGGCACGACCCTACAGGGCTGGATCCAGTCAGCCGCCGACTGGATCTCCACCAACCTGGACACCGCGACGCTCGGCATCAAGAACCAGGTGACCTACGGCTTCATCAACCCGCTTCAGGATCTCATTGCGAACTCGCCCTGGTGGCTGGTCGGAGCGGTGATCGTCGCACTTGCCTGGATCCTCGGTGGTCTCAGGGCCGCCGCGTCGACGATCATCTGCCTGGTCTGCATCTACTTCCTCGACGTCTGGTCAGACTCGATGGTGACGCTCACCTCGGTGCTGGTGGCCACGGTCGTGGTCATGGCCCTGGCGGTGATCTTCGGCGTGTGGATGGGGCGACGTCGCGGCGTGGACCGGGTCATCCGCCCGGTGCTCGACGCCATGCAGACGATGCCCCCCTTCGTCTACCTGGTGCCCGCGCTCGCGCTGTTCGGGGCCACCCGGTTCACCGCCATCGTGGCAGGCGTCGTCTACGCCGCGCCGGTGGCGATCAAGCTCGTTGCCGACGGAATACGAGGCATCTCGCAGACGACCATGGAGGCCGCGGAGTCGAGTGGGTCGACGACCTGGCAGATGATCACCAAGGTTCAGCTGCCGATGGCGCGCAGTTCGCTCACGCTGGCGGCCAACCAGGGCCTGCTGTACGTGCTCTCGATGGTGGTGATCGGCGGGATGGTTGGTGCAGGGGCGCTGGGCTACGACATCATCTTCGGGTTCAGCCAGAGCTCGTACATCGGCAAGAGCATCGCGGCCGGCCTCTCGATCGCGCTCCTGGGCATCATGCTTGACCGCATCACGCGAAGAGCGGCGCAAGGCGGGGCGGGCAGTCTCACCCATCAATAGTCCACGCAGCAGCCGTTGCGTCAGTGAGGAGAAACAATGAGGAAAGTCAGAACGGGCAGCGCGTTCAAGGCCCTTGCCATGGGCGCCTGTATCACGCTCGCGGTCGCTGCCTGCGGCGGGAGCAACATCAAGAACACGACGACCACCAATGCCGGCACCACGCCCTGCGGGACGTTCAACATCGCGGTCAACCCCTGGGTCGGCTACGAGGCAGACGCCTACGTCGTCGGCGATCTGGCGCAGACCAAGCTCGGCTGCAACGTCCAGTACAAGAACCTGTCCGAGGAGCCTTCGTGGGCCGGATTCGGGACCGGTGCGGTCGACGTCGTGCTCGAGAACTGGGGCCATCAGGACCTGATCAAGAAGTACATCCACACGTCCAACCCCACCGCCGAGCTCGCGGGCCAGACCGGCAACATCGGCGTCATCGGCTGGTTCGTGCCGCCGTGGCTGGCCAAGGCGCACCCCGACATCACGAACTGGAAGAACCTCAACCAGTACGCGTCGCACTTCGTGACCTCGGAGTCCGGCGGCAAGGGTCAGCTGCTCGACGGAGACCCGTCCTACGTGACCAATGACGCCGCGCTCATCAAGAACCTGCACCTGAACTACAAGGTCGTCGTCGGCGGATCCGAGGCGGCGTTGATCCAGTCGTTCAAGAGCGCCGAGCAGAACCACACGTGGCTGATCGCGTACTTCTACTCACCGCAG
Source organism: Nocardioidaceae bacterium (assembly GCA_050700615.1). GTDB lineage: Bacteria > Actinomycetota > Actinomycetes > Propionibacteriales > Nocardioidaceae > JBOHDU01. The sequence continues at coordinate 3,490 of JBOHDU010000458.1, read as the reverse complement.
TGGTTCCTCAATGAGGTGCCTCTGGTGAAGGTCAACCTGCCGAAGTACACGCCCGGGTGCGACAACGTGCCGAGCAAGGTCGCCTGCGACTACCCGCTCTACCACCTCAACAAGGTGGTGTCGACGACCTTCGCGAAGTCCGGGAGCCCGGCATACAGCCTGGTGAAGAAGTTCCACTGGACCAACAAGGACCAGAACGCGGTCGCCACCTACATTGCAAAGGACGGCATGGCCCCGGCCGCGGCCGCGCAGAAGTGGATCGCGGCGAACCAGAGTCTGGTCAACTCCTGGCTCAGGTAGTGCTCTGACGCCCTACGGCCCGGCGGCGCACCCGCCGGGCACAGGGCGTCCCGCACCCTCATTGCCTGCTGGGCGCCGCCGCGCGGGCGCCTCGTTGCATCGCTACCCTCGCCGGACGACACCGGTAGGTGCTTCGCAGCCCCGATGGTGCGGCTCGGGTCTAGGGCGCCCAGCCGAGTCCTGCGGGACACTTACGCCAGCCGGCGGCGGAGCTCCTCGTTGATGGCCGGCACGATCTCGTGCAGGTCGCCGATGACCGCGTAGTGCGCCTTGGTGACCATGGGTGCGTCGGCGTCGGTGTTGATCGCCAGGATCGTCTTCGCGCTCTGCATCCCGGCCCAGTGCTGGATGGCGCCGCTGATTCCACAGGCGATGTAGATGTCGGGTGAGACCCGGCTTCCAGTCTGCCCCACCTGCTCGCTGTGCGGGCGCCAACCCAGGCTGGTTACGACGCGGGACGCTCCGAGTGCGCCGCCGAGCAGCTCGGTGAGCTCGAGCAGGTCACCGAAGCCGTCGGCGCTGCCGACGCCGCGACCAGCGCCGACGACGACCCGCGCTCCGGTCAGTGCGGAGGTGTCGTCACTGGCGACGTCTTCGGTACGACGCACGGCCCCGACCAGGTCGGCGGCGGTGAGTGCGGGCGCGAAGCTCTCGACGGTCGGCGTCGCAGGCGCGGCGGCGGTGCGGATCTCCGAGGCGTGACCGGCGACGGTCATCACGGCAGGGGTGGCGGCGAGCCGCATCTCCTCCAGGGCCGCGCCGTTCATGACCTGGCGGGACACCACCAGAGGCGGCTCGACCACGTCGACCGCCACGACGTTCGCGGCCATCGGCACGTCGAGGCGGGTTGCCACATGGGCGAGGATCTCGCTGCCTCGTGGGGTGCCGGCGGCCATCACGATGTCCGCTGCACTCGCCCGGCAGGAATGGACCACGGCTGCCGCCCACGCGCCGGCGGCGTACGACGACAGCTGCGGGTCCTCGGCATGGCGCACGACTGCGACACCCTGCTCACCGAGTTGGGCCAGTGTTCGCTCCATCGCATCCTGCTCGAGCGCACCGACCAGGATCGCACCCAGCGGGCCGAGTCCGGAGCGCTCGGCGAGGCCGCGGGCCATCGTGAGCGTCTCGAGGGAGGTCTCGGTCGCGCCCTCGGCGTCTGTCTCGACGAAGACGAGGATCATTGCGACACCACCCCGATCTTGAACAGCAGGTCGACCACGGCCGGCGCTGCCTCCGGGCCCTGCCCGAGAACTTCCACGACACTCGGCTGCACCGGGGGCAGCTTCAGCCGGACTCGACCCGAGCCGGTGGGCTCGTGCCGGGTCTGGACGGTTTCGACCGGTGTCCGCTTCGCCTTCATCCGGCCGGGGATGGACGGGTAACGAGGGTCGACTCCACCCTCCTGCACGGCCACGACGGCTGGCATCGGCAGCTCGAAGACCTCGGTGCCGTCGGGTCCCTCGCCCCGCGCGATCACGCGGTCACCCTCGACCTCGACCGTCGAGATCCCGGTCAGCACCGGACGCCCCACGGCGTAAGCGAGCCGCACCGCCACCTGGAAGTCCCCGGTGTCGGCGGCGTCGTTGCCGAGCAGCACGAGGTCGAAGGGTGCCCCGGCCGCGTCGCGCGATTGGACCACCTCGGCGATCGCAGTGGCCACGTCGACCGGCCCGAGCCGGCTGGGATCGGCCTCGACGTGGATCGCCCCCGTGCAGCCGACGGCGATCGCGTCGCGGAGCTGCTCGATCGCATCGGCGTCGCCGACGGTCAGCACCGTGGCCTCTCCGTCGGTGGCTTTGGCGACTTGGATGGCCAGCTCCACCGCGCACTCCTCGTGGGCACTCACGGTATAGCCGACGTGGCGAGCGTCGATCGTCATGGCGTCGTCGGACAGCAGGATCTGTCCGGAGGAGTCGGGGACACGTTTGATGCACGCCAGAACGTTCGCCACGACTTAACCTCTGATCCGCTCGTTGCTGGGGTCGAACAGTGGCGTCGCGTCGGCGGCGCCGACCGTCACCGGGTAGCGCTCCTCGAGGTAGTCAACCGCCAGCGCCGTGCCCACCACCGCTTGCTGCGGAGGGAGGTAGGCCATCAGGACGTGTTTGCCCAGCGACGGTGCCGAGCCGGCTGACGTGACGTAGGACCGACGGCCGTGCCCGTCAACGAGCGGCTCGCCGTCTCGGGTGAGCACCGGCTCACCACCGAGCATGTAGCGCTTCGTGCCCTCCGAAGAGGTGTGGTCGTCGACGGTCAGGGAGCACATCACGGCAAGCGGCTCCTCGGCGCGTTGTTTGAGGTAGGCCTCGCGGCCGATGAAGTCGGCGTCCTTGACCTTCGGCCGCATCATGCCTGCCTCGACGATCGTCCGCTCGGTGTCGAGCTCCGCGCCGTGAGCGCGGTAGCCCTTCTCGAGCCGTCCGGTCGTGCCATAGACCCCGATGCCCGCCGGGACGATGCCCTGTGGCTTGCCGGCGGCTCGCACCAGCTCCCACACCTTGGCCCCTTGCTCCATCGGCACGTAGAGCTCCCAGCCCAGCTCCCCGACGTAGGAGATGCGAGACGCGAGCACCGAGACGGTCTCGAGCTCGATCGGCCGGCAGGTGCCGAACTTGAACCCGTCCTGGCTGACGTCGGCGTTGGTGAGGTCGCCGAGGATGTCGCGGGCCCGCGGTCCCCACAACCCGATCGTGGTGTACGACGACGTCAGGTCGACGACGGCGGCCTGGCATCCGTCGGGCATCCGGTCGATGACCCACTTGCGGTCGATGTTGCCGGTGCCGGCGCCGGTCACCACCCGGAAGTGGTCGTCCGCGAGCCGCATCACGGTGAGGTCTGCGCGGATGCCGCCTCGGTCGTCGAGCCACGACGTGTAGACCACTCGCCCGGGTGCCACGTTCATCTGCGCGACAGCGATGCGTTGGAGGGTGTCGAACGCGCCAGGCCCGACGACGTCGAAGATCGCGAACGCGGACAGGTCGACGATCGCCGCGCGCTCGCGCATGGCCAGGTGCTCGGCATTGATGATCGGGGACCACCAGCGCGAGTCCCACTCTGCCTCGCGAGGCATCACGGCCTCGCCGTAATCGCCCAACAGAGCCTCGTTGGACGCGTACCAGAACGGTCGCTCCCAACCGGCGGTCTCAAAGAAGACCGCACCCAGCTCGCGCTCGCTGTCGTGCATCGG
>JBOHDU010000457.1:0-3243 GCA_050700615.1 Nocardioidaceae bacterium | reverse complement strand
TGGTAGGCCACGGTGACTCTCTGTTTGGTCGGCAGTCCCTGGATCGCCGCCGCCATCTCGACGTCAAGCCCGGAGTCGTGCGCCGACCGGGCGCCCCGGTCCCCGACGTCGTCAACCGGTATCGCGCGACGCGAGGCGGCGCGCTGAGCGTCGATCGCCTTGCGGTGGGCGATCGTGACCAGCCACGCCTCGACGTTCGCATCGGGATCCAGATTCGGATACGCCGTCAGCGCCGACAGGAACGTCTCGGACCACGCGTCGTCGGCGTCGACCGACCCGAGCACGGCTCGACACACCCGAAGCACGGTGGGGCCATACTCGGCGACGATTCGCTCGAAGGGCTTCACGGTAGGTAAACGCTCCGGACGGACAGATCGTGAGGTGATGGGCGAGATTCTGACGGGACAGTCGCCGTCAGCCGACCGGCTCACCGCCCCAGGTCTGCAGCACCCACCCGTCGGCGTCGGCCACCACCTCGCAGGTTGCGCAGTTGTCAAGCATCCGGCTCCAGGCAAAGTCGTTGGCGACGTTGTGTGCCAGTCGCGGCAGCGTGAGTCCGATCGACCCGCCGTGGCCCACGATGAGCACGGTCTCACCGCGGAACTGGTCGACGATCGACTGCAGGACGTCCCGGTTGCGCTCGAACACGTCCGCGCCGGTCTCGGCGCCAGGACAGCCCACCGACAGGTCGCCGGACATCCAGGCCTTGTAGACAGGATCGAGCAGCGCGGGGCCGAACGGCTGGCCGGCCAGCTCGCCGACCGCAAACTCGTGCAGGCCGGCGCGTACGCTCACCGGCACGTCGAGGACCGCCGCAGCGATCTCAGCGGTCTGCACCGCGCGGCTCATGTCGCTGCACCAGATCGCGGCGATGCGCCGGGCCAGCAATGACTCGCCCAATGCCCGGGCCTGCGCCCGGCCAATGGTCGTCAGCGAACCACCCGCATCGCTGGCCACCGGGGCGTCGTACTCCGCCTCGGCGTGACGTGCTACCACGAGCGTGGCGGCGCAGAAAAGGTCGCTCACATGACCGACCTTAGGACAACCCGCCGCCGTGCCGGCAACGGGAGGCCACTGCCTCCGGTCAAGGCCCGAGGACCCGACGGGTGTAGGCGTTGGCGAAGACGCGATCGGGATCGACGCGGTCCCGCAGCCGCTGGAACGCGTCGAAGCGCGGGTAGACCTCCCGCAGCCGGCCGGCATCCAGGCCGTGCAGCTTGCCCCAGTGCGGGCGCCCCGAGACCTCGGCGACGATGCGCTCGAAAGCCTCGAAGTACCTGCTGTGGTCCATCCGGTGGTACTGGTGGACCGCCACATACCCGGCCACCCGTTCGTAGGCCGTCGAGAGCCAGAGGTCGTCGGCCGCGGCGAACCTCACCTCGACCGGGAACGGAACCCGTTCATCATGGGCGTCGACCCAGTGCCGCAGCTCGCGCAACACGTCGGCCACCGACTCGCGCGGGACGCAGTACTCGCTCTCGTTGAAGCGGACTCGTCGGGTCGACACGAAGACCCGGTAGGACGCATCGACGTATTCGCGCCGGGTCAGCGCGCGAGCGGCCACGGCGTTGACCCCCGGCGTCAGCGAGGGGACCGCGGCGCAGAGGCGGCTGGTCGCCGCGAAGACGCCGTTCGATAGCACCTCATCGTCCAGCAGGCGACGCCAGCGCGGCAACGGCTGCAGCGGTCTGCTCGGCTCGACCCGGTCATTCGCCTTGGTGAGCACCCGCGTGGTGTGGGGAAACCAGTAGAACTCGAAGTGGTCATGCTCGTCGACGAGGCGCGGAAGCTCGTCGATCACCTTCTCCAGCGCCGCTGGTGCCTCGACGGCCCGCAGCGCGAACGCAGGCACGCACCGCAGCGTCACCGTCCAGATGACGCCCAGTGCACCGACCGACACCCTGGCCGCATTGAAGAGATCCGGGTCCGCCCCAGCCGAGCACAGCACCACCCCGCCGTCTGCGCTCACGAGCTGGAGCGCGACCACCTGGGTGGCGAGGCCGCCCAGGGCCGCACCGGTCCCATGTGTTCCGGTCGAGATCGCCCCCGCCACGGTCTGCCTGTCTATGTCGCCGAGGTTCTCCAACCCGAGGTCGTGGTCGGCGAGCACCGCGTTGAGACGACGGAGCGTCATCCCGGCTCCGACCGTGACCTGGCGATGCTCGGGATCGAGGTCGATCAGACCGTCCATCCGGTCCAGGCGGATCTGGACGTCGGGCGCGACCGCCGCGCCGGTGAAGGAATGGCCGCTGCCGACAGCTCGAACCGTCGCCCGCCGCCGAGCGGCATCACGCACCACCTGCTGAAGGTCGCGCAGGGTCGCGGGCGCAACCACGCGCGCGGGCAGACAGGTCTCGACTCCCGACCAGTTCGACCAGGCCGCAGCCGGGCTCATCCGAAGTTCATCCCTTCCCCGCGATAGGTCGGCACCTGCTCCAGCATGGACGCAGCCGCAGTGACGAGGTGCAACCGGTCGAACCGCTCACACATCTCACCCGCCTTCGCGTACCGGAACCACACTCGGTCACCGATGTGAAGCCGACGCGCCGCCTTGCCCCTGACCGGCGTCTGCACCTCGCCCGCGCCCTCGGCTCCCAGCAGCTCCAGTCCGGCCGGGAACACCGGAGTCGGCGCCCGGCCCTTGCCGACCGGGCCGGACGCGATGTACCCGCCGCCGAACACGGTCGCCACCCGCCTGGCCGGCCGGCGTACGACGGAAAGCGCGAACATCGCGGCCGGCAACGGGGAGAAGTCACGGTAGGCATCGAACAAGGTAGGCCCGTAAAGCCCCGAACCGGCCGCGAGCTCGGTCAGCACGGGATCCTTGCCGGTCACGTGCAGGCTCCCCGTCCCACCCCCGTTGACGAAGCTCAGGTCGGCGACATCGCGCACGGCTGTGACGACCGCGGAGCGCCGATCGAGCAGCTCGGCCGCGGAGCGCCGCTTCACCAGCCGGACCGCCGCCGAGCTGTCGGGCATCCCCGCGATCTGCGCGTCGTAGAACATCAGCCCGACGAGCTCCATCCTCCGCCGCCCGCCGATCTCGCGAGCCAGTCGCTTGGCGGCCGCTGGAGAGCGCAGCGGCGACCTGCGTACGCCGAGATGCGCCGGCCCGATCCGCAGCGAGGCGTCCACCTCGATGCAGAGCCGCACTGTCGACCCGGCCGTGGGCAGCACCGACGCGAGGAAATCGAGATGCTCCGAGCTGTCGACCATCACGCTCACCGCCGCGGCGACCGACGG
>JBOHDU010000456.1:0-4754 GCA_050700615.1 Nocardioidaceae bacterium | reverse complement strand
GCAAGGAGGAGTCCTTCCACCAGCGACAGGGCTTCGAGATCCTGCACCACCTCAGCCACGGCACCCCCGAGCAGCACGCCATGGCCCAGGAGTCGGTGAACCGCTGGTGGTGGCCGAGCCTGATGATGTTCGGGCCGCCCGATGCCGACTCGCCCAACTCCCGGCAGTCGATGGCGTGGGGGGTCAAGAGGTTCAGCAACGACGACCTGCGCCAGCGCTTCGTCGACATGACGGTCCCGCAGGCTCAGTCGCTGGGGCTCGACCTGCCCGACCCCGAGATCCGCTGGAACGCGGAGCGCGAGCATTACGACTTCGGGCCGATCGACTTCACCGAGCTGTACGAGGTCATCAAGGGCAACGGGCCGTGCAACGCGCAGCGGATGGAGCACCGGCGCCGCGCGCACGAGGACGGTGCCTGGGTGCGGGAGGCTGCGTCGGCGTACGCCGCGAAGCAGCGGGCGGCCGAGCAGGTGGCCTCGTGACCCCGACGACGCCCTCGGGCCGAGCCGGCGAGTGGCCGCTGTGGGAGGTGTTCGTGCGAGCCAAGCGTGGTCTCTCGCACGTGCATGTGGGGAGCCTGCATGCGCCCGACGCCGAGATGGCGGTGCGCAACGCGCGCGACATCTATACCCGTCGCCAGGAGGGCGTCTCGATCTGGGTGGTGGAGGCCGACCGCATCACCGCCAGCAGCCCCGACGAGAAGGACTCGTTCTTCGACCCGGCCGGCGACAAGGTCTACCGGCACCCGACGTTCTACCACGTCCCCGAAGGCGTTGAGCACCTGTGAGCCAGCTGCGAGTCGACACCAAGGTCGGGTCCGATCCCGTGGCCGACACCGCCGTCTACGCGCTGCGTCTTGGCGACGACGCGCTGGTCTACGCGCAGCGGCTGGGCGAGTGGATTGCGGCGGCTCCGCAGCTCGAGGAGGACGTCGCCCTCGGCAACATCGCGCTCGACCTGCTCGGGCAGGCGCGCGCCCTCCTCAGCCATGCCGGGCAGCTGGGGAGTGGTGAGGACGAGGACGGCCTGGCGTACTTCCGCGGTGAGCGCGAGTTCCTCAACGCGCAGATCTTCGAGCTCGGGCGCGGCGATTTCGCCTTTACGATGGCGCGGATGCTCGTCGTGGCCAGCTACCAGTTCGAGCTCTACTCCAGGCTGCAGAGCTCGACCGACGAGATCCTCGCCGGCGTAGCCGGAAAGGCGGTCAAGGAAGTCGACTACCACCGCGACCACGCCGCTCACTGGGTCGCGCGGCTCGGCGACGGCACCGAGGAGTCGCACCGGCGCATGCAGGCCGGGCTCGACGAGCTGTGGCCCTACGTGCCTGAGCTCTTCGAGTCCGACGACATCGTCGGGCGGCTCTCGGTCGCCGGCGTTGCAGTCGACCCGCCGACGCTGCTCGAACCGGTGACCACGTACGTCGACTCCGTGCTCGTGGCTGCAACGCTGACTCGGCCGGAGACCGAAGTCCAGCACACCGGCGGGCGTCGTGGCGTCCATACCGAGCAGATGGGCTACCTGCTCGCCGAGATGCAGTACCTCGCGCGCGCACATCCGGGAGCGAAGTGGTGAGCCCGATGGCCGAGACTCTCGACGCGACTCCGGTCCGGTTGGTGGTCGCCGCGGTCCTCGATCCCGAGGTCCCGGTGCTGACGATCGACGACCTCGGCATCCTCCGCGATGTGTGCATCGACGGGGATCGTCACGTGGAGGTGACGATCACTCCCACCTACTCCGGCTGTCCGGCGATGGAGGCTATCCGGGCCGACATCGTCTCGGCGCTCGCCGACCGCGGCTGGCACGACGTTGACGTACGCATGGTGCTCTCGCCTGCATGGACCACCGACTGGATGAGCGACGAGGGCAAGCGCAAGCTGCGCGAGTTCGGTATCGCCCCGCCCCAGTCGCGCGGCTCCACGTCGGTCAATGTCGCCTTGACCGTGCGCTGCCCACAATGTGGCTCCGCAGACACCGTGGAGCTGAGCCACTTCGGCTCGACGGCGTGCAAGTCGCTCTGGACGTGCAACGCCTGCACAGAGCCCTTCGACCACTTCAAGACGCACTGATGGCCAAGGCCCGAAGAGCCGCCTTCCACCCGCTCCGTGTCTGCGACATCAGGCCGCTGACCGACGACGCGGTCTGCGTGACGTTCGCCGTGCCGCCGGAGCTGGCCGCCGAGTTCGACTTCACCCAGGGTCAACATCTCAACATCCGCACGTCGCTTGCGGGTGACGACATCCGCCGCAGCTACTCCATCTGTGCGCCGGCGGGGGCCGGTACGTTGCGCATCGGGATCAAGGTGCTGCCGGGTGGTCACTTCTCCGGCTTCGCCGCGGGTGGGCTCAAGGTGGGGGACGTGCTCGACGTGATGACCCCGATGGGGAGGTTCTTCACCCCGCTTGACCCCGAGCAGGACAAGCATTACGTCGCGATCGCCGCGGGTAGCGGGATCACGCCCATCTACTCCATCGTGGCTACGACGTTGGCACGGGAGCCGAAGAGCCGCGTAACTCTGCTGTTTGCCAATCGCACCAGCCGGACCGTGATGTTCCTGGAGGAACTCGAGGACCTCAAGGACAGCTACCCGGGTCGTTTCCACCTGATCCACGTGCTGAGCCGCGAGGCCCAGGACTCTGAGCTGCTGTCCGGGCGCCTCGACGCCGCGCGGCTGACCAAGATCACCGAGACGCTGGTGCCCACCGAGACCGTGGACGACTGGTTCCTCTGCGGGCCCTACGACATGGTCTCCGAGCTTCGTGACGCACTACTCGCGCAGGGCGTCGACCGCGCTCACGTCCACAGCGAGCTGTTCCACGTGGACACTGCTCCGCCTCCGCGACGCGACGAGCGCCCCAGCGAGCCGGGCCACGGGTCCGAGGTGACGATCGTCCTCGACGGGCGTCGCTCGACCTTCAAGCTCGCGACCAACGACGTCCCGATCCTAGAGGCGGCGCTGCGGGTGCGGTCGGACGCGCCGTTCGCCTGCAAGGGCGGGGTGTGCGGCACCTGCCGCGCCAAGCTCGTCGAGGGCAGTGTGGAGATGGATACCAACTATGCCCTCGAGCCGGAGGAGATCGAGAAGGGCTACGTCCTCACCTGCCAGAGCCACCCGACCTCCGACACCGTCGTCCTCGACTACGACGCATGACCCGGATCGAGCGGCTGGCCGGGCGCGGCGACCCGGCCCAGCGTGGCGATTGCTGGGGGTGTCGCAATGTTAGGTTGGGGCGGTGCGGCAGTACCTCGACCTGATGCGGCGGGTTCTCGATGACGGTGTGGCCAAACAGGACCGCACGGGAACGGGCACGCTGAGTGTCTTCGGCCACCAGATGCGGTTCGGCCTGGCCGAGGGTTTCCCGCTGGTCACGACGAAGAAGATCCACACCCGGTCGGTGTTCGGTGAGCTGCTGTGGTTCCTTCGCGGAGACACCAACGTCGGTTGGCTGCATGAGCGGGGAATCACGATCTGGGACGAGTGGGCCGACGCCCACGGCGACCTCGGACCGGTCTACGGCTACCAGTGGCGCTCCTGGCCGGCTCCGGACGGCGGGCATATCGACCAGCTGACGCAGGTCATCGAGCAGATTCGCCGTGACCCAGACTCGCGCCGGCACCTCGTCAGCGCCTGGAACGTCGCCGACCTGCCGCGGATGGCACTGGCTCCCTGCCACACGATGTTCCAGTTCTACGTGGCGCAGGGCAGGCTGTCCTGCCAGCTCTACCAGCGGTCGGCCGACGTCTTCTTGGGCGTGCCGTTCAACATCGCGTCCTACGCGCTGCTCACCCACATGGTTGCCCAGGTGGTGGGCCTGGAGCCTGGTGACCTCGTGCACACGCTGGGCGACGCCCACCTGTACCTCAACCACGTCGACCAGGCCAACCGCCAGCTCGCTCGCGAACCCCGCCCGCTCCCCGAGCTGTGGCTCGCCCCCGCGGTCACCGACATCGACGGCTTCGACCTCGACGACGTCACGATCGCCGGATACGACCCGCACCCTGGGATCAAAGCGCCCATCGCCGTATGACAGTCACGATCATGGCCGCGGTCGCGCGCAACGGCGTGATCGGGCGTGACAATGCGCTCCCGTGGCGGTTGAGGGGCGACCTCAAACGGCTCAAGGAGACCACGATGGGCCACGTCCTGGTCATGGGTCGTCGTACCTACGAGTCCATCGGCCGGCCGCTGCCGGGGCGCACGACGATCGTGGTGACCCGCCAGCGTGACTGGCAGCCCGCGGAGGGGTTGCCAGCCGGCCTGCACGTGGCTCCGGATGTGCCGACCGCACTGTCGCGTGCCGAGGGGCTCGACGACCAGACGTTCGTGTTCGGCGGCGCAGAGGTCTATGCCGAGACACTGCCAGTGGCCGACCGGCTGATGATCACCTGGGTCGACGCCGAGCCCGAAGGGGATGCCTACTTTCCTGCCGTCGAGTGGGACGAGTGGTCTGTCGTCTCCACCGAATCGCTTGAGGGTTGTGAACGGCTGATCTATGAACGCCGCCAGCCGCGGTGAGCTGCGACATCGGGGCGGCACACGAGCGCTTCTTAAAAATCTGGGGAACCTGTAACGCTTTGCGCCCGGGATGCGATATACCTTGTGAAGCCCCGTTGCTGCCCGGACCCCCGAGCGGACAGCAACGGGGCTCTCCCAACGGTGACCACCCACGGCGACTGCGACGTCAGGTGCACCGCCGGGTCGCCTGGCGGGGCTCGTACGGCAGCGCACGCCCGGACGGTAACCTCTGGTCATGAGC
>JBOHDU010000455.1:0-2871 GCA_050700615.1 Nocardioidaceae bacterium | reverse complement strand
GCTCAAGCCCGGCCTGACGTGGCCCGGCAGCCGGGGGTCGGCCCCGTAGACGTGGTCCCATCGCTGCCCGAGCGGTAGGCTGGCCCAGCCGGACGCGCTGTCGGAGACCCTGAAGGTTCAGCCTCCTCGGCAGGCTACGAGTAGCGGCGAAGGACGTGGCAGGCTAGTGCCATGGCTACATCAGAGCAGACCCTCGTCGGCTCGTGGCTCACGCTCGGCGAGGTGGCAGACCGGCTCGGGGTGAGCGCTTCGAAGGTGCGGCAGATGGGCCGCGAGCACGAGCTCGTCGTACTCCGTCCGCCGGGCTTGCGGGAGTGGTGCGTCCCGGCAGAGATGCTCGTCGACGGGGCTGTGGTCAAGGGCCTGAGCGGCACGTTGACGCTGCTTGCCGACCACGGCCTGACCGAGGAGGAGTCGCTCGAGTGGCTGTTCACCCCCGACGAGTCGCTGCCGGGTCGCCCGATCGACGCGTTGCGCGGTGATCGAGGCAGGGAAGTACGTCGCCGCGCCCAGGTCATCGTCTGACCAGAGCTGCGATCAACAGAAGTCGTGACTGCTCGACGTGGGTCGGCGGTCCGTCTCTAGGATTGGTCGATGAGCGGTCTTGCGAAGGTGTTGGCGGGTCACACGCCGCCCGGCGTCTACCACTGGACGTCGGAGATGAAGCCAGCTGATGTTGCACACGCGGTCGAGCTCGCTGACTGGAAGTTCGTGCTCCTCGACACGTGGCAGGTTGAGGACAAGTCTGCGTTCTTCGTCGCCTGCCGAGCCGCATTCGACTTCCCCGAAGAGTTCGCACCGAACTTCGACGCCTTCGCCGACGAGCTGAGCGACGTTCGTGGTGACCCGGACGTCGGCGTTGTGGTGCTCTGGGACGGCTGGTCGCCCCTCGCCCGCGCGGATCGCCACGTCTTCGCCGTCGCGGTGGACGTTCTCGCCGACCGCGTGGGCCTCGAGCGCAGCAGTCCGTTCGTCGTGCTGCTCAGAGGCCCGGGCCCCGACCTGCCCGAGATACCTGAGCTCGACCCGCACCATCTCTGACCGAGGGCGAGCAGCACCGGTGCGGCGCGCGTCTCACCGGCCTACAGATCACGCTTCGTGGCGCGGACGGTGAGCACGTGAAGGGCCTTGCGGGCGTCGTCATCGGCGATCGGTGCCTGCACGAGCGCCGACAACGCCGCCGAAACCATCTCGGTGATGATGGTCTCGACGGCAGTGAGGGCGCCGGTGTCTCGGAGCACGTCCTGGGCCGCAGCCAGCCCACCGCCGTCGAGCTCGGGGTTGCCGAAGCACTCCTGCAGAACTCTGAGCTGTCGCGTATCGGCCCGGTCGAAGGCCCGCGCCATCAGCAGCGTGCGCTTCCCCTCGCGGATGTCGTCGCCGCTCGGCTTCCCCGTCACGCCGGATTCTCCGAAGACCCCCAGCACATCGTCGCGCAGTTGGAAGGCCTCGCCCAGCGGCACCCCGTAGGACGACAGCGCCAGCAGCAGCTCGTCGTCGGCGCCCGCCAGCGACGCGCCGAACTGCAGCGGCCGCTCGACCGTGTACTTGGCCGACTTGTAACGCACCACGCGCATCGCCTGCGCGGCGCTGCTCCGGTTGCTCGTCTGCGCGAGCACGTCGAGGAACTGGCCCGCCACGACCTCCGTGCGCAGTCGGTCGAAGTAGGAGCGGCCCCGGCGCAGCACCTTGGGCTTGAGGTCGGCCTCGCTGAGCAGCTCGTCGGACCAGGACAGCAAGAGGTCGCCCAGCAAGATGGCGCCGTTGCGCCCGAACTGTTGGGCCACCAGGGGATCTGCCGACGTGCCCTGCGAGGCGGTGAACGCACGATGGGCCGACGGTTGCCCGCGACGGGTGTCGGAGCCGTCCATCACGTCGTCGTGCACCAACGCGCTCGCATGCACCAGCTCGATCGCCGACGCGGCGGTCGTCACCGCGGCCGCCCGCTCGGGCGAGCCACCGGCTGCCCGCCAGCCCCAGTAGGCGAAGGCCGGGCGTATCCGCTTCCCACCTGAGACGGACCGGCGAGCGGCCTCGAGCAGCGGGGTCAGGTCGGCGCCCAAGGGTGCCAGCTGGGTTGCCTTGGCGTCGATGAACGCCTCGAGCGTGGCGGCCACCTGATTTCGGAAGGCGGCGGGGATCGGGTCGGCAGGAGATGGCCGGTCGGGTTCCGCCGTCGCCTTGCTCACGACGTGAGCCTACCCAGGCCACGAGTGCCCTAGGCTGCTCGCATGGTGAACTCGCAAGAACCGCTGCGCAGTGGGCGGGCATCCGTGGTGCGCGACGTGATCACCAGCGGCCAGCCGTGCTTCTCGTTCGAGTTCTTCCCGCCCAAGGACGACGACGGCGAGGTTGGGCTGTGGCGGACGATCCGCGAGCTCGAGCCGTTGCACCCGGCGTTCGTCTCGGTCACGTACGGGGCCGGAGGCAGCACCCGTGACCGCACCATCAGGATCACCGAGCGCATCGCCAGTGATACGACGCTCACTCCGGTGGCGCACCTCACCTGCGTCGGACACACCGTCGAGGAGCTGCGCCGGATCGTCGGGCGCTACGCCGATGCGGGCATCCGCGACATCCTCGCGCTGCGGGGCGACCCGAACGGTGGTCCCGGAACTCCGTGGGTCCCGACACGCGGGGGCATCGACTTCGCGAGCGAGCTGGTTGCGCTGGTGCGTCGGCTCGGCGACTTCGGCGTGGGCGTGGCGGCCTTTCCTGAGGGGCACCGGGACGCAGTCTCCTTGGAGGCAGATGCGTCGGTGATGGCCGACAAGCGCCGCGCAGGTGCGGATTTCGCCGTCACCGAGCTGTTCTTCCGACCGGCCGACTACTTCGGTCTGGTCGACCGGCTGACGGCAGCGGGCACCGACC
>JBOHDU010000454.1:0-3903 GCA_050700615.1 Nocardioidaceae bacterium | reverse complement strand
GCCACGTCGTCGCCGGTGATCAGGTTCGGTCCGGAGACCCCGATGAAGACGTCGGCACCCACCAGCACCTGCGCGAGCGAGCCGCTTACCCGGTCCGGGTTGGTGTGGTCGGCGATCCACTGCAGCGCGGGGTCGAGATCCGGCTGGTCGCGGTGCACGGCTCCGCGCCGGTTGCAGGCCACGATCTTCGTCGTACCCTGCGCGTGGAGCAGCCGGATGATCGCGTTGCCGGCGGCACCGACCCCACTCACCACGACCTTGATATCGGGCATCCGCTTGCCCACCACCCGGAGCGCGTTGGTCAATGCGGCAAGCACCACGATCGCGGTCCCGTGCTGGTCGTCGTGGAAGACGGGAATGTCGAGCAGGTCACGCAGTCGGCGCTCGATCTCGAAGCAACGTGGTGCGGCGATGTCCTCGAGGTTGATGCCTCCGTAGACCGGGGCGATCGCCTTGACGATGCTCACGATCTCGTCAGGGTCCTGGGTGTCGAGGCAGACCGGCCACGCATCAACGCCGGCGAACTGCTTGAAGAGCACGACCTTCCCCTCCATCACCGGCAGGGCGGCAGCCGGGCCGATATTGCCGAGGCCGAGCACGGCAGACCCGTCGGTCACCACGGCGACCGTATTGCGCTTGATGGTCAACCGGCGTGCGTCCTCGGGGTTCGCCACGATCGCCTGGCAGATCCTCGCGACACCTGGCGTGTAGGCACGGGACAGGTCGTCGCGGTGCCTCAGCGGGACCTTCGGAACCACCTCGAGCTTGCCCCCGAGGTGCAGGAGGAACGTCCGGTCGCTGACCTTGCGGACTCTGACGCCGGGGACGGCCGCCAGCGCCTTCGTGATCGCCTCGGCGTGGTCAACGTCGACCGCGTCGCAGGTGACGTCGACGACGAGTCGATCCGCCCGTGACTCCACCACGTCGAGCGCGGTCAGCGCACCGTCCACCGCGCTGACGGCCGCGGCGATCCCAGCTGTCGCGCCCGAGGACGACGGGGTCTCGACGCGCACCGTGATGGCGTAACCCGGGCTCGGTACGGGCATGCTGGCCCCTCTCCGGTCGGTGCCGCAGGATCGCCGCCGACCTGGGTGACGATCTCCACTGCGGATACTATTCCGCAGACCCGGGCGCAGCCCCGCAAGCCGGCGCCCCGCTCTCGCCGGGTCACGCGCCCCCGACTCGCCCACACGCCAGCCTTGAATGACGCGTGGCTCGCGGGAACAGTGGGGCTCATGGCCACGACTGCGGGCAGCGCCGACACGCGCTCCGCGATCACCATCGGCGACCCCGGCGCGAAGCTCACCGAGAGCCGGGTGCAGCACTTCATCTCCGACCAGCTGTCCGGGGTGCCGCTGGACGGTCGAAGCGTCTGCGTGCTCGTCCCTGACGCGACTCGCAGCTGCCCGCTTCCCCTGCTGATGCATGCCGTACATCACTCGCTCCACGAGCGGGCAAGCTCGGTGACGTTACTCGTCGCCCTCGGCACCCATGCCGCCATGACCGACGAGCAGTTGGCTGGCCACCTGGGCTACCCGGTCGCAGATCCCCACTCGGTCTACCCCGGCATGACGGTGCTCAACCACGAGTGGTGGCGACGGGACTGCCTGGTCTCGGTCGGCAGCCTGTCGGCTGATCTCGTCCACACGCTGTCGGGTGGGCGGTTACGGGCGCCGGTCGACGTACGGATCAACAAGGCGGTGGTCGAGCATGACGTCACGCTGGTCGTAGGCCCGGTCTTCCCGCACGAGGTGGTGGGGTACTCCGGCGGCAACAAGTACTTTTTCCCCGGAGTCGCCGGACCCGAGTTCATCGACCTGTCGCACTGGCTGGGTGCTTTGATCACGAGCTCGGAGATCATCGGCGCTACCGGCGTCACACCGGTGCGCGCCTTGATCAACGAGGCGGTCTCGCTCGTCCCGACGGAGAAGTACGCGTTCTGCGTGGTCCCCGATTCCGGCACCCGCGGCCTGCACGCGATCTCCTTCGGTGACACCCAGTCGGCGTGGGCCGACGCCGCCGGGATCTCCGCTGAGACCAACGTGCGCTACCTGCAAGCGCCGGTGCGGCGCGTGGTAAGTGTGGTTCCAGCCAGGTACGACGAGATCTGGACCGCAGCGAAGGGCTTCTACAAGGTGGAGCCGGTCGTCGCCGACGGTGGTGAGGTGATCCTGTACGCCCCACACGTCACGCAGATCTCGACGACCCATCCCGAGATCCTCGAGGTTGGGTACCACTGCCGCGACTACTTCGTGAAGCAGTGGGACACGTTCAGTCACTTCCCTTGGGGGGTGCTCGCCCACTGCACCCACCTGCGCGGCTCCGGCAGCTACGACGAGCAGCACGGCGAGCACAGCCGGGTGAAGGTGACGCTGGCCACCGGCATACCCGAGAAGGTGGTGCGTTCGGTGAACCTGAGCTACCTCGACCCGACGAGCGTCGACTTGGCTGCCGAAAGGGCCGACCCGGACACGCTCTACGTACCTGATGCCGGCGAGGTCCTCTACCGACTGCGCTGAGGCTCAACGCGACGAGCAGCGGAACGGGATGAACGGACGCCGTGACCCTCTTGACGTCTCGAGACACACGTGGCCGAGAGGCCGGGGTCCACGTTCGCGGCCCTCAACCGCTTGGGCAGCGTATTCTGCTCGACAACGTCGAGGAAGGCTGTCATGTGGTGGATTGTCGGCGGATTCGCGATCTTCGCTTTGCTGGTTGGCGGGGTCGGTGTGTGGTTCCTGGCACCGACAATGCGGACCTTCCACGGCCCCGACTTCGAGCCGACCTCGGCCGACGACGCCAGCGTGCTGCGGGCGCAGCAGTCGGGCATGGTCGATGGAGGCGACTAACCAAACGACGATGAACATCTACAGCCACGTCGCGCCGACCATGCAGAAGAGCACCATCGACCGCTTCGCGGCGCACCTTGGTGGAGGGTCCGCGGGGCGTTGTCCTCGCACTTAGGACCGAACGGGCAGCGGCCTCAGCTTGAACATCACGATGCCCAGGTACTTGTTCATCACGGCCTGCTTGTGGGGGTACCGCTGGCCGACGTCCGCAGCCATCTGTGGCTCGACTGCGCCTTCGATCCACAGTCCGGCCGCGCTGAAGGTGTTGATCAGATCCGACATCGTGTAGGGCCGCTTGGTCAGCGTGACCGAGTCATCCCAGTTGCGATGGCGGTAGGAGAATGAGCTGGTTGAGAAGTACTCCTCGCCCAACGAGGTCCCGTTCTCCTCAGATCGTTCGATCGCGTACCGGATCGGATTGGTTCGAGTCAGCAGGATGAAACCTTCGTCCGCGAGCATCGCCCGCGCGGTCCGCAAGGCATCAACCGGATCCTTGGCGTACCCGAACGACTGAAGGAACAAGATCCGGTCGAACCGTCGACCGGCAAGCCCCGGCACGGCGGCCAGGTCGGAGAGATCGCCCTGGATGAGCTTCAATCCAGGCGGCGGGGCGATGAGGAAGCTGTCGCTGATGTCGACCCCGACGGACGCGACCGCCCCGTCGTGAACCAACTCCGCCACCTTGGCTCCGCTGCCGCACCCGGCATCAAGCACCGACAGCTCCGTGACGTCGCCGAGAAACTCGCGCTGCGCGGGCCACTCGACCAGGCGGTCCAGCGAGTCCTCCTTCGATCGCGCCTGCTCATAGCCGGACGCCAGCGCCGTCCATGGTCGACTCGCGTCGCCGCCGCCAAGGCCGTGTGAGCCGGTCGTCGTTTGGGAGTCGTCTGTCGCCATCGCGTCGAGATTCTAGTCGCCGCTTCCCGTGTTGAGCGTGCCGCCGCGAGACCTATACAAGGGACTCCACCAGCATGGAGTAGGTCACTTCGACCGCGCCCTCAGCACTGTCGATGACTACCGCCTCAGGGCGCATGCGGATCAGGTTCTCTAGGTC
>JBOHDU010000453.1:0-7440 GCA_050700615.1 Nocardioidaceae bacterium | reverse complement strand
GTTCTGCACCGTGCGCTGCGGCTACTGCGACTTCAACACCTATACCGCTACCGAGCTCGGATCGGCGCCTGGGGCCTCACGCGCGTCGTACGCCGAGGCCGCCATCGCCGAGCTGCGGCTCGCGCGGCGGGTGCTCGGAGATCGTGACCTCCCGGTGCAGACTGTCTTCTTCGGAGGCGGCACACCAACCCTGCTGCCTCCCGCCGACCTGGTCCGCGTGCTGTCGACGATCAGTGCGGTATTCGGGCTCGCCGTCGACGCCGAGGTGACCACGGAGTCCAACCCCGACAGCGTCTGCGAGGCCGACTTGGTGGCGCTGCGCGCCGGTGGGATCAACCGCATCTCCTTCGGAATGCAGTCCGCGGTGCCCCGAGTACTCCAGGTGCTGGACCGCACCCACAAGCCCGATCGCGTGGCCGACGCGGTGCGCTGGAGCCGGGCCGCGGGCTTCGACCAGGTGAGCCTCGACCTGATCTACGGGGCACCCGGCGAGACGCTCCAGGACTGGCGGACCAGCGTCGACGCAGCGCTCGCGCTGCGGCCGGACCATGTCAGCGCCTACGCGTTGATCGTCGAGCCAGGTACTGCGCTGGCCAGGCGGATCGGCCGGGGCGAGCTCGCCATGCCTGACGACGACGACCTGGCCGACAAGTACGAGCTCGTCGACGACACGCTGTCAGCCGCGGGCTTCGGCTGGTACGAGGTCTCCAACTGGGCAGTCGACGAGCAGGCCAGGTGCTCGCACAACCTCGGCTACTGGCGGGGCGACAACTGGTGGGGAGTCGGCCCTGGAGCCCACTCGCATGTCGGGGGCGTGCGGTGGTGGAACGTCAAGCACCCAGCCGCGTACGCCGCCCGGATGGCCAACGGCGAGAGCCCGGCTGCAGCCCGCGAGCTGCTCGACGAGGAGACCCGTCGGGTCGAGCGGGTGCTGCTGGAGTCGCGGATCCGACCGGGGCTTGCGATGGGAGTCCTCGACGATGCCGGCCGGTTGGCGGTGGCCGGCCTGCTGGACGATGGACTGGTAACGATCGAGGAGGAGGTGGCCGGTGGCGCCGACGCCGCGAGTGAGGCGTTGCCCGGTGGGCGAGGCGCGGGTCGTCTTCAGCTGACTCGCCGGGGCCGGTTGCTGGCCGACGCGGTCGTGCGCTCTCTGCTTCGGTGACCCGCCCGCAGTGGGATTGTCAAGGCGCGGTGACGAAGTCGATGAGCTCCTCCACCCGACCGAGCAGCGCCGGCTCGAGGTCCGCGAACGACTCGACCTTCGACAAGATGTGCTTCCAGGCGCGGGCGATGTCGGCCTGGCTGCGATGCGGCCAGCCCAGCTGCTGGCAAACCCCGTACTTCCACGACATGGACCGGGGCACGTTCGGCCAGCCAGGGATCCCGAGACGTGCCGGCTTGACCGCAGACCAGATGTCGATGAACGGGTGGCCGACGACCAGCACATGCCGGGCCGCCGGCCCGCGGGCGATCACCGAAGCGATCCTGCTCTCCTTCGACCCCGTGACGAGGTGGTCGACCAGCACGCCAACCCGCCGTTGTGGCCCCGGGGCGAAGTCGCGCAGCTGCTCGGAGAGGTCGTCGATGCCGCCCAGGTACTCCACCACGACGCCCTCGATCCGGAGGTCGTCTCCCCACACCTTCTCGACCAGCTCCGCATCGTGTCGGCCCTCGACGTAGATTCGGCTGGCGCGGGCGACCCGGGCCTTCCCCGCGGGTACGGCTACCGAGCCGGAGGCCGTGTGGGTCTTGGCGGGCGGCGGTCGGCGGACGCCGGCGCACAGCACGACCGGTGCACCGTCGAGCAGGAAGCCCGGGCCGAGCGGAAACGTCCGGCGCCTGCCCCGCCGGTCCTCGAGCTCGAGCGTCCGCAAGTCACGCTCGACCCGGACGATCTCACCGCACCAGTCGGTCGTGACCTCCTCCACGACCAGGCCGAGCTCGGCCTCGATCTCGACCGAGCGCCCGCGTTTCGGGGCGCGCCAGTCAGTGCTCAAGACGTCGTCGCCATAGCGGTCGTTGGACACGGGCAGCAACTTTAGTGGTCACGAGCCCGTACCCGACCCACCAACGTTTCGCTCAGCGCGCCGCAGGCGAGGGCCCTTTCATCACCTCTGTCAACACGGATGTGCAGATCTGGGGACGGAGCATCAGCTGTTGCTGGGCAGGGCCGTGACGACAGGTCGGGTCACCCGAGCTGAGCGTAGCCGCGGCGCACCGCGTCGCCGAGGTAGTGGGACGGGAATGGCCAGCCGATCTCCCCGGACGGCGCGGCCGCGGATGGCTCCGGCTGTTCTGCGCCGAGGTTCGGGAGCT
This sequence comes from Nocardioidaceae bacterium, assembly GCA_050700615.1. Taxonomy (GTDB): domain Bacteria; phylum Actinomycetota; class Actinomycetes; order Propionibacteriales; family Nocardioidaceae; genus JBOHDU01. The sequence continues at coordinate 5,121 of JBOHDU010000453.1, read as the reverse complement.
CTCCGCCGGTGGCGCCGTACGCCTGGGCGAGCGGTGCCTCGCGCGAGGTCTGGGACCCCACCTCGAGCGCATCATCAAGGGGCACGCCGGCGGCTGCCAGGGCGCGGATCATCTCAGCGACATCGGAGATGTCGCCGCGCTGCTGCTCGACGAAGATGCGGTTCACGACCCGTCCGTGTCCGGGCACCACAACCGAGGCTGGGGTGAGCATGCTGATCACGAGATCGAGGGTGGGCGCCCACTCCAACGGGTAACAGTCTCCGCCGAACCCCGGAGTGGCCTCCCGATCGGCGGACTCCTCAACCAGATCGCCGACGAACATCAGGTCGACGTCGGGCACCCGCAACACCAGGTCGCCGTCGGTGTGCCCGCGGCCGGGGTGCAGCAGCTCGACGTAGCGGTCGCCGAGGTCGATCGTCGCGGCGGACGAGAACGTTCGATCCGGGAGCCGTACCCGCGAGTCGACGACGTCCTGTAGGACCTCGCCGGTGATCTCGGGATGGTCGGGATCGAGGTCGGGATCCGCGACTATCACGCGTTGGATGCGTGCGGCGGCCTCGGCCATGTGCGCAGCAGCCAGCTCGTGTGCGTAGATCGTCGCGTCGGCGAAGGCGAGGTTACCCAGGACATGGTCGAAGTGCTCGTGGGTGTTGACGACCCACGACGGCGGCTTCGTCGCAGCGATTCGGCGCACATCGTCGAGGGCAACCCGGCCCTGGGGCTCTGATGCGCGGGTGTCGACGACCAGCACTGCGTCGGACCCGACCACGAGCCCGACGTTGACGTCCCACTCCCGATAGCGCGCGACGTAGCAGCGCTCGGCCACCTCGACGAAGCCCTGGCCGTGCAGATCGCTCCCAACGCCCATACCGGGCAGCGTAACCGGCGGCTCCACGAGCAGTGCCACGGCTCGACGGCCTCGGCGCGAGCGCCCTCAGCGAACGCGACACAGGCACGTCGCACGGCACGCTACAGGGCACCTCGAGGGAGTCGGGTGGACCGCCGTGAGGGCTCGCCAAGGTAAGGTTGGCACTCAGGGACCCGGAGTGCCAGACGACGAGGAGGCGGGATGCTCGACAACCGCAAGCTCGACGTACTCCGCGCGATCGTCGAGGATTATGTCGGCACCCAGGAGCCGGTCGGATCGAAGGCCCTGGTCGACCGCCACGGTCTCGGCGTCTCGCCTGCCACGGTGCGCAATGACATGGCGGTGCTGGAGGAGGAGGGCTACATCACCCAGCCGCATACCAGCGCAGGCCGGATCCCCACCGACAAGGGCTATCGCCTCTTCGTCGACAGGCTCACCGAGATCAAGCCACTCAGCGCCCCCGAGAAGCGGGCGATCCAGACGTTCCTGCGCGAGGCCGTCGACCTCGACGACGTCGTGCACCGCAGTGTCCGGTTGCTGGCGCAGCTGACCCGTCAGGTCGCGGTCGTCCAGTATCCGACGCTGGCCCGCTCGACCGTGCGCCACGTCGAGATCGTCGCGATGGGCGCCAACCGGGTGCTTCTCGTGCTGATCACCAGCACCGGGCGGGTCGAGCAGCGCGTCATCGAGCTACCGGCCGACTATGACGACGACGTGATCGGCGACCTTCGGGCCAGGCTCAACACCGAGGTGACCGGTCAGCGCCTCACCGAGGCGGCCGAGCGGGTCAGCACTCTTCCCGAGCTGTTCGACGCCCCTGACCGCAGTCTGGTCGCGCAGATCGTCGCGGTCTTCGCCGAGGCGGTTGCCGACGAGCGAGGTGACGAGAAGGTCGCCATCGGCGGGACCGCCAACCTGGTCAGGTTCGGGGAGGACTTCGACCAGTCGATCAGGCCGCTTCTCGAGGCGTTGGAGGAGCACGTCGTGCTCCTCAAGCTGCTGGGGGAGTCGACAAGTCCTCGCATGCTGCGGGTGCGGATCGGGCACGAGGTTCCGCACGAGCAGCTCGCCGCTGCATCGGTCGTGGCCACCGGCTACGGTCCTGGCGACCAGGCGCTGGCCACCCTCGGGGTGGTCGGCCCGATCCGGATGGACTACCCGAGCTCGATGGCGGCGGTCACCGCGGTCGCGAGCTACGTCAGCCAGATCCTGTCCGATGAGTGATCGGGCGGCCAACCGGCGTGGCCGTACCCTTGCCACGTACCTTCGACGAATGACGGAGCATGACGCACGACTTCTATGAAGTCCTCGGTGTCTCGCGGGATGCGAGCCAGGAGGAGATCAAGAAGGCCTACCGACGGTTGGCCCGTCAGCTGCACCCTGACGTCAACCCGGACGCCGCCACCCAGGAACGCTTCAAGGAGGTCACCCGCGCCTACGACGTGCTGAGTGACCCGCAGAAGCGTGAGATGTACGACCTCGGCGGCGATCCGTTGTCGGCGGCGGGCGCTGGACCGGGGTTCGGGCCGGGCTTCTCCTTCACCGACATCATGGACGCGTTCTTCGGTCAACAGGCCGGGGCTCGCGGTCCCCGGACTCGGGTGCGCCGCGGCCAGGACGCCCTGATCCGGATGCCGCTCGACCTGGCCGAGGCGGCCTTCGGCGTCACCCGTGACCTCAAGGTCGACACGGCCATCGGCTGCTCGGTTTGCGGAGGCACCGGATGTGCTCCTGGCAGCGAGCCGATCCCGTGCAGCACCTGCCATGGGCAGGGCGAGATAAGCCACGTGCAGCGTTCGTTCCTGGGCGAAGTTCGCACGATGCGTCCCTGCCCGACGTGCCGCGGCTACGGCACGGTGATCCCCGATCCCTGCCGGGAGTGTTCCGGCGATGGCAGGGTCAGGGCGCGGCGTGTCATCGGCGTAGAGATTCCGCCCGGCGTCGACACGGGCGTCCGGATCCAGATGTCCGGCCAGGGTGAGGTCGGCCCCGGTGGCGGGCCCACGGGGGACCTTTACGTCGAGATCGACGTGGCACCGCATCGAGTGTTCCACCGTGAGGGCGATGACCTGCTCTGCAGTGTCTCGGTGCCGATGACGGCCGCCGCCCTTGGCACCACGATCGAGATCCCGACCCTGGAGGCGGATCTGGTCGACAGCGAGAGCTCGAGCGTCGAGACCACGATGCCGCTCGAGATCAAGCCGGGCACGCAGTCGGGGGAGAGCTTCGTCCTGCGGGGTCGTGGGGTTCCGCGGCTGCGCGGCACCGGTCGGGGTGACGTGGTGGCGACGGTCGCCGTCGAGACGCCCACACACCTTGAGCCCGAACAGGCCGATCTCATCAGGCGGTTGGCAGCCCTGCGAGACGAAGAGCAGCCGCAGGTCGTGGTCGAGTCGCGGCACAAGTCGGTCTTCGATCGCTTCAAGGACGCGTTCGGCGGGCCGCACTGACCGCTCCGTCATGCTTCCCTGCCGTCTCACCCACCTGGTGACGATCACGACTCCGGCCATCGGTGCAGCTGGCCGAGAGACGAGGATGTGGACATGACCAGCCCGCTCTTCGTCGTCGGCACTGAGGCACTGGCCGGCGACGAGATCGAGCTGGCCGGCACAGAAGGCCACCATGCCGCCGCCGTGAAACGGCTGCGGCGTGGTGAGTTGCTCACCCTCACCGACGGGGAGGGCACCGGGGCGGAGTGCGAGGTCGTCTCGGTGAGTCGGCACGGACTGGTCGCGAGGGTGCTCGCCCGCCGCCGCGAGCCGCAACCACAGCCACGGCTGGTCGTCGTACAGGCCATCCCGAAGGGCGACCAGGCGGACTCGGCCGTAGACCTGCTGACGGAGGTCGGTGCGGACGTCATCGTGCCGTGGGCGGCCGAGCGCAACATCGTGTCGTGGCGGGGCGACCGCGGGGCCAGGGGCCGGGCCAGGTGGAGCGCGGTCGCGTATGCCGCCGCGAAGCAGTCCCGCCGGCTCCGGTTCCCCGAGGTCGCCCAGATCCACAGCACCGATGACGTGGTCGGGCTCGTGTCGGGCTCATCGCTCGCTTTCGTGCTGCACGGCGGAGCAGGTCCCGACGGCCTGACCGATCTCGTGGCCTCGCAGGGCGACGTCGTGCTGGTGGTCGGGCCCGAAGGTGGCCTCACGGATCACGAGCTCGGGGTGTTGACGGCGGCGGGGGCACGAGCCCTGCGTCTCGGGCCGACGGTGCTGCGGTCCTCCAGCGCCGGGTTCGCGGCCGCCTCGCTCGTGCTGAGCCGCACTCCGCGCTGGAGCTGAAGCCCCACCCTGGCTCTGAGCCCGGATGATGCCTTGGGCGCCAAGCGGGCTACTTGACGCTGAACTGCTTGTTGTCGACGAACGTCCGGCTGCCGTTCATGGCGCTGGCTTCGTAGATCTCGATCGTGTAGGTGCCGGCACTGAGGTGCGGTAGGGCGATGGCGAAGGCCCGCCACTGTCCCATGGAGCCAGCGTTCACATAGCCGTGGCGGATCGACTTTCCGCTGCTGCCCAGCAGCCGCCAGTTGACGGTCCCCTCGAAGGCGTTCGCGGATCCGGTGACGCGGACCGGGTTGGACAGCTGTTGTCCCTCGACAGGGCTCGTGATCGAGAACATCGCCTTGAGATCGCCACTCGCCACGCCCAGGCCGTATGGCGCCAGCGGCACCGGCTGCGAGACGTCGACGCCCAGCAGCATGTTCGGCGGGATGCCGTTGTAGGTGAACGTGGCCGGGCCGCCGATCTCTGCGGTACGCATCAGGGCCTGGATCGCCACCTCGGCGTCGGCATGGCTCAGGCTGGTCGTCGGCATGGCCGCGGGCCCGGTCAGGGCGATCTGCTGTCCTTGCGACGTGTTGGTGATCGCCTGCACGTCGAAACCGGCGGGCCACCCACTCGTGTAGTCGGGGTCGATCGGTGTTGAGGTCAAGAACTCGTGGGCGGCCTCGAGACCCGTGACCGAACCCGTACTGGTGATGCTGTGCGGCTCCGTCTGGAGCAGCGCGTGGCCCCGGCCGTCACGCTGACCGATGTAGAACATGGTGGCGACGGGCGCCTGGCCGGCGGTATAGACCCCCTTGTGCATCGCGGCCGCGTGGCCGGAGACCGAACTGTGGTGCGTGCTGGTGTTGCTCTGGCCGTGGCGAGGACCGGCCGCCGGGCTCGCCGACCCGCCGGCGCCGTTGACCACGAGCACGATGGCTGTGATCGTCGCCGCTGCCGCGACTCCCGCGCCGCCGGCCGCGTACCACCAGC
>JBOHDU010000452.1:0-1929 GCA_050700615.1 Nocardioidaceae bacterium | reverse complement strand
GGCGAAGACCTCGGTGGGCGTCAGGCCGTACGCCGCCGCGCAGGCGTCGTTCTCGGCGACCTGCTCGGACAGGTGGAGGTGCAGGGGCGCGGCGTGGTGCGCTGCCCAGTCGGCGACGAGCGGCATCTCGGCTCGGGGGACCGCTCGAACGGAGTGGAGGGCGGCCCCGACCAGCCCAGGCCCCTGGTAAGCCTGGCGGAGCGCCTCCACTCGCGTCTGCCACGCCTGGGCGCTCCCGTCAGTGAACCTGACCTGAACACCGTCCGGCGGAACGCCGATCCCGGCGGTGAGGTAGCAGGTGTCGAGCAGGGCGATCCGGATCCCGGCGTCGGTGGCGGCGGAGATCAGGGCCTTTCCCATCTCGTTCGGGTCGTCGTAGGGCCTCCCATCGGGGCCGTGATGTAGGTAGTGGAACTCGCCGACAGCGGTGATGCCGCTGACAGCCATCTCCCGGTAGGTCGCCCGAGACAGTGCGTAGTAGGTGTCGGGGGTGAGGCGGGCTGCCGCGGCGTACATCTGCTCGCGCCAGGTCCAGAACGTGCCCCGCTCCCGCTGCGTCCGCCCGCGCAGCGCCCGATGGAAGGCGTGGCTATGGCAGTTGGCCAGCCCGGGGATCGTCAAACCCGAGAGTCTGGTCGCACCTGGAGGTGGTGGAGTCGCAACGGTGACGGCGCTGATCCGTTCGTCTTCGACCGCGACCACGACGTCGTCGGCGATGGAGGCGTCGGGGCCACTGCCCACCCAGGCATGCTCGCACCAGTAGGTCGCACCGCTCACCCCTGCAATATCGCAGATCCCGCCTGCGTCGGCCGAGAACGCTCATGTCGCGGCGGGCTCCGCGGGCAAACGAGCTGCGGTGCCGTCACGTCAGCAGGCGAGTTCGTGCAGCACCGCGGTAAGGGCGCTAACGCCCGCTAGGCAGTCCGAGGTCTCCGCGAACTCCTCGGGTGAGTGCGAGATGCCCGTCGGGTTGCGCACGAAGAGCATCGCCGACGGTATCCCGGCCAGCTGCAGAATCGCCGCGTCGTGACCCGCGCCGGTCGGGATCGTCGGCACCCCGCCCAGGATGCTCACCAGCCGTTGCGAGAGCGCGGGATCGAAGTCGACAGTCGGCGATGCGGACTCGGCTGACACGGCGAGGCGGGTGCCGTCACGCTCAGCCCGCTCGGTGGCCTGCCTCTCTATCGTTGCCACCAGTCGGTCGAGCAACGCGGCATCGGTGCCGCGCGCATCCAGCCAGGCTCGGACTCGCGAGGGGATCGCGTTGGTGCTGTTGGGTTCCACGGAGATGCGCCCGAAGGTGGCGCGGGCGCCGGGCGAGAGCCGCGCCTGCTTGTTGGCGGCCAGAGCGGTCATCGCGTAGGTCAGCATCGGATCGTGCCGGTCCTCCATCCGGGTCGCGCCCGCGTGGTTCGGCTCACCGGTGAACTCGAACCGCCATCGACCGTGCGCCCAGCTCGCCGAAGCGACGGCCACCGGGAAGCCCCGGTCGATCAGGTCACGGCCCTGCTCCACGTGCAGCTCGACGAATTGCTGCACGCGGTCCAGCATCGTGGCCCGACCCAGCTCCGCGGTGACGCCCGCGGCCGCCATCGCGTCCAGCAGGTAGATCCCACGGGAGTCCTGGAGCTCACGTGCGGTCGCCGGGGAGGTCTGACCGGTGGCCAGCCGAGATCCCAGGCAGGCAACTCCGAAGCGCGAGCCCTCCTCCTCCACGAACACGGCCACGCCGATGGCCCTGGTCGGCACCACCCCCTGCTCGCGCAGCGCGTCGATGGCGGCGAACGACGAGATCACACCGAGCGGACCGTCGTACGCGCCGCCGCTGCTGACCGAGTCGAGGTGTGAGCCGATCAGGACGGCCTTGGCATCGCCGGAGACCCCGTCGGGACGCCACCAGGCAACAACGTTCCCCTGGCCGTCCCACTC
>JBOHDU010000451.1:0-7227 GCA_050700615.1 Nocardioidaceae bacterium | reverse complement strand
GGTTCGAGGTGACCCAGGTCAGGGGACAGGTCGTGGATGACCACGTCGAGCATTTTCAGGTCGGCCTCAAGCTGGGTTTCCGGCTCGAGGACGACGAGTAATGGCCCGCTCGGTGCGGTGTCGCGTGCCGGGGTGGTGAGCGCTACCCGGTAGCGTCAGGCGTCAGATCGCGAGGAGGCCTTGTTGAGCAGATCCGTGCTGGTGACCGGTGGCAACCGCGGTATCGGGCGGGCCATCGCACAGGCGTTCGCCGACGGCGGCGACGCAGTCGCCGTGACCTACCGGTCTGGTGAGCCGCCGGCAGACCTGCTCGGCGTCCGGTGCGATGTCACGGTGCCGGAGCAGGTCGACGCCGCGTTCGACCAGGTCGAGAAGGAGCACGGTCCGGTCGAGGTGATGGTTGCGAACGCTGGCATCACGCGCGACACCCTGCTGCTGCGGATGTCCGAGGATGACTGGTCCTCGGTGATCGACACGAACCTCACCGGATCCTTCCGGGTGGTCAAGCGGGCGGCCAAGGGGATGCTCCGGCTCAAGCGTGGGCGCATCGTCTTGGTCTCGTCGGTCGTCGGGCTGCTCGGCTCGCCGGGGCAGGTCAACTATGCCGCGAGCAAGGCTGGCTTGGTCGGCATGGCTCGCTCGCTGGCCCGTGAGCTGGGGAGCCGGTCCATCACGGCCAACGTGATCGCCCCGGGGTTCGTCGAGACCGAGATGACAGCAGAGCTCTCACCGGAGAAGCAGGCAGAATACCTCGCCCAGATCCCACTCGGCCGCTACACGACTGCCGCCGAGATCGCCGGGGTGGTGCGGTGGCTGGCCTCCGAGGAGGCCAGCTACATCACCGGCGCCGTGATTCCCGTCGACGGCGGGCTCGGGATGGGGCACTAGAGCACGGAGCACAGAGCGGTCATATACCCAGCACGAAGACACAGCACGAAGACACAGCACGAAGGAGTGGGCCGGTGGGAATACTCGAAGGCAAGCGGATCCTGGTCGCGGGAGTCACCCTGGACACCTCGATCGGATTCGCCACCGCCAAGGTCGCCCAAGAGCAGGGCGCGACCGTCCTCATCTCCAACTTCGGGCGTGCGCTCAACATCACCCGGCGCATCGCGGGACGGCTGCCGGTCGAGCCGCCCGTGCTTGAGCTTGACGTGAGCAACGACTCGCACCTGGCCGGGCTTGCCGACCAGATCCGCGAGCACGTCCACGGGCTCGACGGGGTGGTGCACTCGATCGCGTACGGCAACCCGGAGACGCTGCTCGGCGGAAAGTTCCTGACCGGGCCCTGGCCCGACGTGGCGCAGGCCGTGCAGGTCTCCGCCTACTCCTTGATGTCGCTGACCACGGCGTGCCTTCCCCTCATGGGGGCTGGCGGCAGCATCGTCGGCATGACGTTCGACGCCTCCGTGGCGTGGCCCGGCTACGACTGGATGGGGTTCGCGAAGGGGGCACTCGAGTCGTGCAACCGCTACCTGGCCCGCGACCTCGGCCCGCAAGGTATCCGCTGCAACCTGGTCAGTGCCGGCGCGCTCAAGACGCTTGCCGCGAAGGCGATCCCAGGCTTCGAGCTGTTCGAGGAAGAGTGGCGCAAGCGAGCCCCGCTCGGGTGGGACCTCGACGACCTCGAGCCCACCGCCCGAGGTGTCGTTGCCCTCTTGAGCGACTTCTTCCCGAAGACGACGGGCGAGATCGTGCACGTCGACGGCGGCTACCACGCAATGGGTGCCTGACCGAGCCATCGTGGCGGTGACCAGCCTCGGCGACGAACGACCATCGATCGCCTAGATCATGGTGCGATTCGCGTCGGTCCGCGGGCCTGCCGGCCGAGACGACGTTGCGGGTGGGTCGCTGAGTCACGCGATACGGTGACGTGCGTGACCTCCTCGCTGGTCGAGCTCCGCGTGCTCGAAGGTCCGAACCTGTACTTTCCGCGAGCCGCGATCAAACTCACCCTCGACGTCTCCGTGGTGATGTCGACAAGCGCCGAGTCGGCGGCGCAGCTGGCCAAGCGAATCGGCTTGGCCAACGCCCGCCCGGGCGATCCAGGCTCGGGATTCCGGCAGCACTTCGTGGCGCGGGCCACCGCCCGGCTGGTCCGCCAGATCGCCGCCGAGGCGGGCACCCACCGCCTTGCTGTCCGGGTGCGTCCGACGGCCGACGTGCACCGGATCGTGGTGGCATATCCGTGGCGACACCGGGGCCGGGCCGAGGCGCTGGGCCAGGCCGTTGCCGGCGTACTCGACGACCTCGCCACTCCGGACGTCGACGGCCTGGTGAGCCGGATGGCGAAGACTGTGCGGATCGCTGACCCCGGGTGCGGGCCGACGACCATCAAGCCCTCGATCCCGGTGGTCGCGGTGACCGGGACCAACGGGAAGACGACGACGTCGAGGATGATCGCGCACATCGCGCGCGTCTCCGGACTGCACGTCGGCTGGTCCTCGACCGACGGGATCTACGCCGACGGAGAGCTGGTCGAGGCCGGTGACTATTCGGGTCCGAGCGGCGCGGGCCGGGTGCTCGCCCAGCCGGGGATCCAGCTGGCGGTGACCGAGACAGCCAGGGGCGGAATCCTGCTGCGTGGGATCGGGGTACGACACAACGACGTATCGGTCGTGACCAACGTCAGCGCGGACCACCTCGGCCTGCAGGGGATCGACACCCTCGATCAACTCGCCGAGGTCAAGGCCGTGGTCCCTCACATCACCAAGCCCACCGGCTGGGCGGTACTCAACGGGGACGATCCACGAGTGTTCGCCATGCGCGGGTTCACGCACGCGCGCTGCTGGGTGTTCTCGAGAGACCCGGAGTCCCCGTCGGTGCGCGAGGTGCTCGGAGAGGCCGGTCGCGCGACAACGGTCATCGACGGCTGGGTCTGCGTCCTGGTACCTCGCTCCGACCCCGACCCGCTTGTTCCGGTCGTCGACGTGCCGATGACCCTTGCCGGCTTGAGTCACGTCAACGTGGAGAACGCGCTGGCCGCCGCCAGTGCGGCGCTCGGGGTCGGGCTCTCCAGGGAGGCGGTAGTGGAGGGCCTGCTGACGTTCTCACCCGATCCGCAGCACAATCCGGGGCGGATGAACATCTACGCGCTCGCCGGTGTCACGGTGATCGTCGATCTGGCCCACAACACGGCGGGCCTGGACGCCTTGGTCGAGGTGATGTCGGGTCTGGTGCGGCCCGGCGGACGGACGATGCTGGCGCTGGGCACGGCGGGTGACCGCACCGACGACGTGGTGCGCGACCTCGGCGAGGTCGGAGCTCGTGGTGCCGACGTGTTGGTGATCGTGCACAAGGACCGGTACCTACGCGGGCGCAGCCCGGCCCAGCTCGAGGCCGGCTACCGAGCCGGTGCCGCGGCGGTGGGCGTCACCGAGGTGCCGGCATATGACTCGGAGCTTGCGGGGCTGGAGGCGCTGGTCGGCCGAGCGGGCGCTGGTGACGTGATCGCGGTCATGTGCCACCAGGACCGGGCCGCGCTCGATGAGTGGCTCGGTGCGCGAGGGGCGACCGTCGACAGCCCGGACGTGGTGCGCGACAAGGTGCTGCTCGCTCGGTCAGGCGACTGACGGCGACGTGGCGCCGGCCAGGTCGGGATCGCCGACCGGCTCCTCCTCGTGGCTGCTCGCCCCTGCCTGGGCTTGTTTGGACCAGCCCTCGAGCTCGGCCAGCACCTGCGCGTGCTTGTCGACGCACAGGACGACGAGGTCGCCGGGGTTGGCGCGTGACATCGCGTGACGGGTGGCGTCGATCTCACCGAGGACCACCTCGATCTGCTTACAGCGGGCCCCCTGGCTGGTCCGTCGGCGAACCCCGCCGGCCACCTGCTCGGCGGTGTATCCGCGTTCGCGGCCTCGCAGGGCGGAGTCCTCGCGCACGATGATGACGTCGAAATGGTCCGCGGCGACAGCGCCCAGAGCCTGCATGTCCTCCTCGCGCCGGTCACCCGCGGTGGCGATGACGCCGATCCGGGAGGGCTTGGCCAGGTCACTCGTCGCGAGCAGGCTCTCTCCGAAGCGGTCGACGAAGTCGCCGAGCATGCGCATCCCGGGCGCGTTGTGACAGTAGTCGATGACGACGTTGACACCCTCGACCTCGATCTCGTTCAACCGGCCCGGGGAGAGGTAGTAGCTCGTGGTGAACGTGCGCAGTCCTTGCCTGATGTCGTGCAGCGGGGCGCCAGCCGCGAATGCGGCTGCGGCAGCCGCGAGTGAGTTCTGCACGTTCATGACGGCCCGACCGCCGAATGTCGCCGGCAGCAGGTGGGTCCAGGCTAGTTGCATCGACCGCGGGCCGTGGCGCACGACGATCATCGAGCCTTTGTCGCTCGTGTCGAGGACGACCGCCTTTCCGCCCCGGCGGCAGTGCGCGTCGATCAGGTCGCGGACCTCGGTCCCCACTGGTTCCAGGCTGAACCATACGACCTCACCGGAGCAGCGCCGCCGCATCGCCCGTACGAGCGGGTCGTCGGCGTTGAGCACGGCGTGCCCGCTGCGGTGGACCGCCTCCACCGGGACAGCCTTCACGTCGGCAAGCTGCTCCACGGTGTCGATGCCGCGCAGGCCCAGATGGTCGGGCTGCACGTTGAGCACGACCGCCACGTCGTTGCGCTCGTAGCCCAGGCCTTCACGCAGGATGCCCCCACGCGCCACCTCGAACACCGCGAAGTCGACCCTCGGGTTCTGCAGCACCATCCGTGCCGACTTCGGTCCGGAGGCGTCGGCGCGGATCACCAGGCGCTCATCGATGACGACGCCGTCGGTCGAGGTCATCCCGACCTTGCGCCCCATCCCCTTGAAGATGTGCGCGATCATCCGTGCCGTCGTCGTCTTGCCGTTGGTGCCGGTCACCGCCACGATCGGGATCCGGCTGGGCGCTCCCGGGGGGAACAGCATGTCGACGACGGACTTGGAGATGAACTGTGGGTAGCCGAGAGTCGGATGGGTGTGCATGCGGAAGCCCGGGGCGGCGTTGACCTCACAGATCGCGCCGCCGGTCTCGCGCACCGGCTCGGTGATGTCGGGGCAGATGAAGTCGATCCCGGCGATGTCGAGGCCGATGACCTGCGCCGCCTCTTCGGCGATCTCGACGTTCTCAGGATGTGCCTCGAAGGTCCGGTCGATCGAGATGCCCCCTGTCGACATGTTGCCGGTGAGAGTGAGCTTCACCATCTCGTCGTGGGGTGGGATGTCGGCAAGGCCGTAGCCCTGGTCGCGGAGCAGCTCGACCGCTGCCTCGTCGATCTTGATGCGGGTGAGCACCTTCTCGTGCCCGACGCCACGGCGGGGGTCGGCGTTGGTCGCCTCGACCAGCTGCGCGACTGTGTGTATGCCGTCGCCGATGACGTGGGCAGGAACCCGCTCGGCGATGGCTGCGATCTTGCCGTCGATGACAAGGCAGCGGTAGTCGCGACCGGTCACGTGCGTCTCGACGATCACCGAGCCCCGCCGGGACTGCTCCTCGGCGACCGGGAACGCGGCTCGGACCGCGTCCTCGTCGCCGAGGTCCAGACAGACCCCGCGGCCGTGGTTGCCGTCGAGCGGCTTGACCACGACCGGATAGCCGATCCGGGACGCCGCCGCCACTGCCTGGTCGGCCGTTCGGATCGACTCGGATCGCGGGACCGGGAGCCCCGCGGCCCCGAGCAGGCGGCCGGTGAGGTCCTTGTCGCTCGCCACGTCGACGGCGATGGCGGACGTGTTCGAGGTCATGGTGGCCCGGATGCGCCTTTGGTGGACTCCTTGCCCCAGCTGGACCAGGGAGTGTTGGTTCAGCCGGATCCAAGGGATGTCGCGTGAGGTTGCCTCGTCGATGATGGCCTGCGTCGACGGGCCGAACGACGTGCGCTCGGCGCCCACGATGAAGGCTTCGAGCTCGGCTGCTACGTCGAACTCGGGGTCCGGCCGCACGAGGTTGTTGACGAGTCGGACCGCGAGGCGACCGGCCGAGATGCCGACGTTCTCATCGATGTAGCCGTAGACGACGTTGTAGCGACCACGCTCGCCGGGCACCTGTCGGGTCTTGCCGCGTCGCATGTCGTGGCCGACCTCCTGCTGTAGCTGCAACGCGACGTGCTCGCTCACGTGCCCGAGCCAGGTGCCTTCGTACAACCGCTCGGCGAAGCCGCCCTTGCGCCCGCGCGAGCACGAGTGCTGGCGCAGCCCCGGGAGCGTCTCCAGGAGTCGGTCGGCGAAGCCTGGAATCCGATCCGTCGGCCAGTCCTCCAGCACGCCGAGATCGACGACGAGATGGACCGCCTGCCCGTAGGACCAGACGTTGCCGCCCCGGTAGACACGGGTCTCCACGATGGAGAGCTCGGGGGCGGGCCCGGCGGCGGATTCGGCCACATCCTGGTCGGTCATCCTGGCTCGTCCTCCCGGTCGTGCTTGCTTCGTGCGCGACGTCTGCGCAGGTAGGTGGGCGACACGCCTTCAGCGGCGATCTCGCGTGCCATCCGCCTCAGGTCGTCGCCGGCGATGCGGAGCTCCTGGGCCTCGGCCACCGTAACCTCGGCGGTTGCCGCGACCAGCACACGGTCTATCAGATCGAACTTCGACCCGGCTGGCAACACGTGCAGGCGGGCTCCTGAGACGAGAAGGGGCGAGGTGCGTTTCGCCTCGTGGGCGTTGGACACGAGGTCACGCCCGTCGATGATCGTGACGACCCCGCGTCCGGCGACCTCGAGGCTGCGTCCGTGAGTCACCACGGCCGCGGTGTCCTCGTCGACGCCGATGCCGAGGAGGTTGGGCGACTGGGCGACGATCATCAGCAGTCGTCCGTACCGGTTGCGCTGGGCGAAGTGCTGGTCGACGACGCAGTCGGCAAGCAGACCCAGCCCGGCCGCGAGCTGGGTCATCCGCTGTTTCGGGGTGGCGCCGCCGCTGCCGAACGCGACCATGTGCGATGACTGGATGCTGGCTCCGGCAGACGTGCCACCGATCGTGACGCCACGCCGGTGGGCGTCTCGGATCGCCTCGCCGAAGGGCGTGCCGTTGACGACCCCCGACAGCTTCAGCTGGTTCCCACCCGTCATGAAGATCCCGGTGGCCTCGTCGAGCCGGTCGACGATCTGCGGGTCGTTGGCCTCGTCGCGGTTGCCGGGGCTGACTCCGAAGGCGCTGGCGGCGCCGAGCCGACGGAAGAGCGCGCCGTATACATCGACGATCTCCGAGCCGAGCGAGGACGCCGTGGGCACGATGGCGATGCGAGCCGACCGATAGCCGC
>JBOHDU010000450.1:0-5604 GCA_050700615.1 Nocardioidaceae bacterium | reverse complement strand
ACTCAACGCCTCGGACGCTATAATAGCCAGCAACAGGCCCTCTTCGGTCAGCCCCGGATCGTCACCACCTGGTCCGGAGAACCGCTTCTCCACGGTGTGGATCGTGTAGCCATGGCGCAGGAAGATCAGCGTCGTCGCCGGCCCCAGCAGGCCGCTCCAGCCCAGCATCGGGTTCTTCGGCGTCTGCGCGCTGCCCCCGGCCGGCGGCTCGTAGGACTCCGCCAAGGTGTCAGTTCCCGGACTCGGGAGTACGCACCAAGATGCGGTTGCACTCCTCGCAACGCAACACCTCGTCGCTGGGAGCCGCCGTCATCTTGGCCAAGTCGCCGACGCCGATATCGAGCCGGCATCCACCACATCGCCGCCGCTCGAGGGCGCCGGCCCCGACTCCGCCGAGCTGGGCTCGGAGCCGGTCGTAGAGCGCAAGCAGGTGTGCCGGGATCTCAGTCGCCAGCTTGTCGCGCTCGGCCTTTGCATCAGTCTGGTGCGACACAATATCGGCCGCCGCGTTGTCGCGGGAGGCTTGCTGGTCGGCGATCTGGGCTTCGACGTCGGACAGCTCCGCCGCCATGGACGACAAGTCTGACTGAGCACTCTCGAGCCGCTCCATGATGTCGAGCTCGACATCTTCGAGGTCTGCGATGCGGTGGTTGAGAGACTCGATCTCGTGCTGCAACGCCTGTAGCTGCTTGGGGTCACCGACCAGGCCGGCATCGATGCGCTCGAGGTTGCGGGAGCGGCGCGCCTTGACCTGCTCGACGTCGGCATCGGCCTTGCGCTGCTCTTGACCGAGATCGTCGAGGCGGGTCTGGGTCTGGCCGTGGTGGGTCTCCAGATCGCTCCGACGCTCCGAGAGCTCTTTGAGCCTGGCGTTCTCGGGCAGCGTCTCGAGTCGGTGGGCGAGCCGGTCGATATCGGAGTCGACGGCTTGCAGATCGAGCAGCTTGAGCTGGGCGAACGGGTCAGCTTTCAGGACACTCTCCTCTGGGTCGACATCATCCGAGGGGGCATAGAACAGCACGGCGCTGGCTGCACACCCGGCCACGATAGCGGGCCGGCCCGCTTGCCATCCTCATCCGGGCTCCCCGCAACGGCACCTGGTGGGCCTTGCTTACCCGCACACGGACTGCGACCTGCGCGTCGGCGGTAAAGTGATCCTCTTGGGCGGACAGTCACGGAGCGCCGCATGGTCGAACTGAAGACGCCAGGCGAGATCGAGGCGATGGCGGCCGCCGGGGCAGTCGTCGCAGACGCTCTCGCCGCAGTCGAGGCGGCGGCTCAGGTGGGGACGCGTCTCGACGCGCTCGACCAGATCGCCCGTCGGGTCCTGCGCGACGCCGGTGCAGACTCACCGTTTCTCGGGTACCACCCGTCGTTCGGCTCCACCCCCTTCCCGGGAGTGGTCTGCTTGTCGGTCAACGACGCGGTGTTGCACGGCTTGCCCACCTCGTACCGGCTGCGTTACGGCGACCTGCTCAGCGTCGACTGCGGCGCCACGCTCGACGGCTGGACCGGCGACGCCGCGACCTCCTTCTGCATCGAATACACCAGTCCTGCCGATGCGCATCTGCTCGCCCACACCCGCGCCGCCTTGGAAACAGGGATCGCGGCCGCCCAACCCGGAGCCCGACTCGGCGACATCTCCGCCGCGATCGGACAGGTCGCGCGCGCCGCCGGACTCGGACTGCACACTGACTTCGGCGGTCACGGCATCGGTCGCACCATGCACGAGAGCTCACCCCATCTGCCCAACGACGGACGTGCCGGCCACGGAATGCGGCTGCAGCCCGGCCTCACCATCGCTATCGAGCCGTGGTTTCTCGCCGGCGGCCTGGACGCCTACCGGTTCGATGACGACGGCTGGACACTGCGAAGCACGGACGGGTCCCGCGGCGCGCACTTCGAACACACCATCGCCGTCACTGACCACGGCCCGATCGTGCTGACCGCTTCTCGGACTGCGTAGCACCCCCGGCGCGGCCAGCGCGGTCAACGAGCCGCGAGCGAGCATCCGTCGACTGCGTCTGGGCGCGATCCCCCAGTCCGGGTCGGCCAGCAAGGCCCAGGTGGGGGTTCGCCCCGATCGAAAGCCGCAGGGGCGGCAATCTGGCCGGTGGGCGCAACAGGGATCGAACCTGTGACATCTTGCTTGTAAGGCAAGCGCTCTACCGCTGAGCTATGCGCCCCGCTGACGGCGTACGACGCCCGTCCCGGTGACCCCGGACGGAAGCGCGCCACAGCCTAACGGCCACCGCGGGAACCAGCCAAACCTGGCGTCACCACCCGGGTGAAGGCCGCGACGCTGATGGGCTTGCGCCGACAGGACGAGCAGCCAGAAAGGACACGACCGCCAACGTCTCGGTTCGCTGGCGGTCGCGTCTAAGCAATCGAACACCTCGGTTGGTTCACGCGCCACCCGTTTGCGAAATCTCGTTACAAACCGATACACGAACGACTCTTGAGCGCGGAATCACCGATGGCCAGCGTCGTGAGCGTCACCAGGTGGGTGTTGCGGCAAGGCGCCGGCGCGAAGGCAGACCGGACGTCTGTCGAGAGTCGACAACATAGCCAGCGCGCCCGGATGGTGGCGAGCAACAGGTGGAGAGCGGTGGATCAGGGCTGAGCACAATCCGCCGGTGACGACTCGCCTCGGCTGTGAGCCCGGCCCGTCGTCAGCCGATCTCCGCCAAGGCCTTCCGGTAGTCGCCGATATTTCGGGCTCGAGGAATCTCGTTCTCGACCTGCCACCTCAACGTCCCGGTCCGGTCGACGATGAAGGTGGCTCGCCCGGCGCAGCCGAGCTGCTCGGAGAAGATCGCGTACGCCTTGGCGACCTCGCCGTGTGGCCAGAAGTCGCTGAGCAGGTCGAAGCCCAGCTGGTCGCGCTCGGCGAACACCCGCAGCGAGAACATCGGGTCGCAGGAGAGGGCCAACACGGTGGTCGAGTCGTTGGAGAAGTCGGCGAGGTTGTCTCGCAGCTCCGAGAGCTCGCCGGTGCAGACGCTACTGAACGCGAACGGGTAGAAGACCACGACAACGCGCTTGGCCCCCTGGAACTGCGAGAGTGACACGGATTCCCCGTGCTGGTTCCGGAGGGTGAAGTCAGGGGCCGGCTGCCCGATTTCCAATGCCATGGGTGGCTCCGATCGATGCGTCAGAGGTGGCAGATGACGACTTACCCGCCGGTCTCGATCGTATGCCAGCAACGGCCGCAGCCCGACACTGGCGCCCTGGCGGCAACCCTGACGCCGCACGGCCCCGCA
Source organism: Nocardioidaceae bacterium (assembly GCA_050700615.1). Lineage (GTDB taxonomy): Bacteria > Actinomycetota > Actinomycetes > Propionibacteriales > Nocardioidaceae > JBOHDU01. The sequence goes on along the minus strand of JBOHDU010000450.1, from coordinate 2,341 downwards.
TACGTCCACAGACCCGCGGTCAACGGTGCGCGGTTTGGCGGAACGCCTCGCAGGCACGGCCGACGGAGAACCGTCAACGACGACTGGTCGGCGCCGACTTCGGAGAAACGAGCTTGGTCGCTGACCAGTCGGAGCCGGCCGCCAGGCTGGTCGTGGTCGCCAGTCCCGCCGTCGGCGCGGCCTCCGCAATGTCGCTGGCATCGACGTAGTTGGGGCGTCCTACCTTCGGGGTGAGCAGCCAGATGGTGCCACCCTCGACGAGATCGGTGAGTGAGTCGACCAGCCCGTCGACGAGGTCGCCATCGTCGTGACGCCACCACAGCAGTACGGCGTCGACCACGTCGCCGTACTCTCCGTCGACCAGTGCCGAGCCAATGACAGCCTCGACGCCAGTCCGCAGACCCTCATCGGTGTCCTCGTCCCACCCGAGCTCCTGAACCACCATGCCTGACTTGAGTCCGAACCGGCTGACCGGTCCGTTGCCCGCGTTGTCCGCGGTCGGGCCCACGCGACGCCTCCTTGTTGCTCTACGCACCTGGTTGTGCACAGTTGTCGCAGGTAGTCCACCGTGATCCGGCCATATGTGCAAGTCGCTTCGGAAAATCGGCTTCCGGAGCGTCGGACCGGCCACCGCGGGATCGACTGCGGGCGAGCCGGTCGACCTTGTCGGTTCGAGCCGGCCGGCCGGGCCACCCGGGGGACAACTGGTCGGCTGCACCCCTTCCTCGATCTGTGCGGGCGCCTCGCACGGGGACGGTTACGCCGCCACCCTGTCCGCGATGCTCGGCCGACCCGGAGCTCGCTGCGTGGCCCGTCCGGGATGTGCGGCGGGAGAGGTGACGAGCCCGGCTGGATTCACCCGTGCGGAGGACGAAGCCATGCCCGGGGTTGTCCAGGCGTCGCCGCTCCATGCTCGGGGTGCGTCATCACCGAGCCCGGCCCAACGTGCTCGGCGTGAAGATCATGGCCGAGCCCGCCCAACGCTGCGCGGCTTCGGGGTCACAGACTCTGCCGGCTCATCTCCCGGACAGGCCACTAGGCTGATATCAGGTGGGTGTCGTAAGTGCCGACCCGGTGTGACGATGAACCCGTACGCGAGTAACGGACCTGGATGGACCTGGGTCCCCCGAGCGAGGTGAGGCGAGCAGTGGCTACCCCAAACGAGCGTCCGACTGCGATTCACGAGGGCCTGCCGACCCAGCTTCCCGACATCGATCCCGACGAGACCCAGGAGTGGCTCGACTCGCTCGACTCGCTTATCGATGAGAAGGGCCGGACCCGCGCCCGCTTCGTGATGCTTAAGCTGCTCGAGCGGGCCCGCGAGAACCAGGTCGGCGTACCCGCACTGCGCAGCACCGACTACATCAACACCATTCCACCCGAGCGGGAGCCCTGGTTCCCCGGCGACGAGCACATCGAGCGCCGCATCCGCGCGTTCATCCGATGGAACGCGGCCGTGATGGTGTCGCGGGCCAACCGCAAGGGCCTGGAAGTCGGCGGCCACATCGCCACGTACCAGTCGGCGGCCAGCCTCTACGAGGTCGGCTTCAACCACTTCTTCCGGGGCAAGGACCACCCCGGCGGTGACGACCAGATCTACTTCCAGGGCCACGCCTCCCCAGGTTTCTATGCTCGAGCGTTCCTCGAGGGGAGGCTCACCGAGGCGCAGCTCGACGCGTTCCGTCAAGAAGTCTCGCGCGGTCCGCACGCGGGCCTGTCGTCGTACCCCCACCCACGGCTGATGCCGGACTTCTGGGAGTTCCCGACCGTCTCGATGGGGCTTGGGGCGATCAACTCGATCTACCAGGCCCGCTTCAATCGCTACCTGCACAGCCGCGGCATCAAGGACACCAGCCAGCAGCACGTTTGGGCGTTCCTCGGCGACGGTGAGATGGGTGAGCCCGAGTCGCTGGGCGCCATCGGCGTGGCGGCCCGCGAGGAGCTCGACAACCTTACGTTCGTCATCAACTGCAACCTGCAGCAGCTCGACGGGCCGGTGCGCGGCAACGGCAAGATCATCCAGGAGCTCGAGTCCTACTTCCTCGGCGCCGGATGGAACGTCATCAAGGTCATCTGGGGTCGCGAGTGGGACGCCCTGCTCGCCCAGGACGTCGACGGCGTACTGCTCAACCAGATGAACGCCACCCCCGACGGCCAGTTCCAGACGTACTCCGTCGAGACCGGCGCCTACATCCGCGAGCACTTCTTCGGCGGTGACCCGCGGTTGCGCAAGATGGTCGACAACCTGTCCGACGATGAGCTGCGCAAGCTGCCCCGCGGCGGCCACGACCACCGCAAGCTCTACTCGGCGTACAAGCTCGCCGTCGAGCACAAGGGGGTG
>JBOHDU010000449.1:0-19220 GCA_050700615.1 Nocardioidaceae bacterium | reverse complement strand
CAGGTTCTTCTTCATCATCCCGGTTCTCGTGATCTACGTCTCGACGTCCACGAAGGGCGGGCGAGCGGTGTGGACCATGCCGACCCGGAAGGTCGACTTCCGGGTCTCGTGGGGGCTGGCCGCGATCATCGTGTACGGCACCGTGTGGCTCGCCCGCAACGTCTTCTCCCTCCAGCCCCTGACGCTGCCACGCAACGATGCGCCGTACGTCGACGAGAGCTTCCACCAGGCGCTCATCGGTGAGCTCATGCACCGGTTCCCACCACAGATCCCCTTCCTGCTCGGGACCAAGCTCGACTACCACTGGTTCGTCCACGCGCAGCTCGCTGCGACGGAGTGGGGAACCCACATCGACACGCTGGTGCTGCTCCGCGAGCTCGCACCGGTGGCCTTCCTCGCCCTCACGATCCTCGGGCTGGGCGCCGTTGCCCTGCGCCTGGGCGGGCGGCCGTTCGCAGCCTTCGCCGCCCCTGCCCTGATCGTGGCCGGCGGGTTCAACCTGATCGGCCCCCACTTCAACACCGCGACGTTCCTCGAGCCCTTCCTGACCAACCGCTACGTCTTCAGCCCGTCTGAGTCGTACGGCGTGATGATGTGCCTGCCGCCCCTCATGCTGCTCCTCGAGGTCCTGCACCCCTCCAGACAGCGGCGGCGGCTCGTGTGGTGGGCGCTGGCGCTGACCTTGTTCGCGCTGTCGGGGTCGAAGGCGACGTTCATGCCGATCTTCTTGTGCGCCGCGGTGGGCCTGTGGTTCCTTCAGCTGCTCCTCCACCGCAAGGTAGACCGCACCGTGAGCGCAGTGGTGGGTCTGCTTGCCGTCGTGACGGCCTGGCAACAGCTGATCCTGTTCGGCGGGGTGACCGGTGGGATGCCGTTCGACCCCATGGGCACCGTGCGGGTCGCGCTGGTCAAGCAGCACATAGTCCCCTCTCCGGCCACCTACCTGACCATGACCGCGACGATGCTCATCGCCTGGCTGCTCTACGGAGTGGGTGTCTACGGGCTTCGGCGCGACAAGCTGTGGCGCGACCGGCGTTCCTTGTGGATGTTGATCACGATCCCGACCGGGATCGCCGTAGCGTTCGTGTTCAACCGGCCCGGCGGCAGCCAGCTGTGGTTCCAGCGTGCGGTGGCCCCGATGGTGGTACTGCTGTCGGTGTGGGGTCTGTGCAAGCTGCTGCCGAACCCCGTGACCAAGCGGGTCGTCATCCGGCTGTCCGCTGTGGCACTCGGAGCCGGTCTGTTCGCGTTCGTAGTCTCCAGCATCCTCGAGGCACACAAACACAACATCCGGATCGCGACACCCCACTCGTTGCTGTACACAGTGCTGGTCCCGGTCATCGTCGTGGTCGGCTATGCATGCCTGCGAGTCCTCTGGCGCCACCATCCGCGGAACCTCTGGTTGAGCCCGGTCACCCCGGTCGTGCTGCTGCTCGGCCTCGGGCTCACGCACGTCTACTCCACGGCCTACGACACGGTCACTCGGCGACCCGAGCCGCATCACCGGCCGCATCCGCTCTTTGCCAAGGGGGGGTTCACCGCTGCAAAGTTCGTGGCAAAGCACGCCGGCATCGACGACGTGTTGGCGACCAACGTGCACTGCATGAAGCCCAAGGCCAAGCATTGTGACAACCGGAACTTCTGGATCAGTGCCTACACGCAGCGACGCATCGTCGTCGAGGGTTGGGGCTACACGGCGCCGACCACCGCCAACTACATCAAGGGCGTGCGCAACGGGTTCATCCCGATGCCGTTCCCGAAGCGGCTGGCTGTCAACGACGCGGCAGTCGAGCACCCCTCGAAGGCGTCCATCGACCGACTGGTCAAGCTGTACGACGTGAAGTGGCTCTTCGTGAGCAAGGCCTACCCGGTAGACCTGACCCGGCTCAACGAGCTGACCGGCGTGGTGCGGAAGGCGTTCCACAACCCCAACTACGCCGTGTTCAAGATCATCCAGAACCCGACGGGATGAGGCTCAGCTCGAGCGCGCATCCGACGCGCCGAGAAGCTGACGGCCGACGCCTGTCGGCCGAAGGGTGCGCAGGTAGTCTCAGGCCTCATGCAGTCCCGAGCCCGTGACACGTCGGCGCTCGCCGTCGGGTCGACGATCAACGGGATCCTTGCCTACGTCTTCTTCGCCCTCACGACCCGGGCGATCGGCTCGGAGTCGGCGGCGCCGGTCTCGGTGCTGTGGACCTACTGGAGCTTCGCGGCCGCCGCGATAACGTTCCCGATCCAGCACTGGATAGCCCGGTCGGTCGCCGCCCACGGTGGCGAGGGCGCGGTTCGGCAGCAACTGACGCGAGTCACGCTTTCGATGCTGGGGGTTTCGGCGGCGACCGGCGCGCTCGCCTGGCTCGGAAGGGGCTCGCTGTTCCACAGCCAGGATCTCTGGTTCCCGTTGCTCATCGCCACCGTGACGATCGGGTCGGTACTTTCCGGCGTTGTCCGGGGAGCGTTGACCGGCCGGCGGCAGTTCGTGAGCGTCGCCGTAGAGTTCGTCGGCGAGAACTCGCTTCGCTGCGCCGCCGTGGTCGCCATCATGGTCGCGGGTGCCACGTCGCCGGTGTACTACGGCCTCTGCCTTGCCATCGGACCGCTCGTCGCGCTCTGCTGGCCGTCGGCCCTCAGGTTCTCCACGAAGGCGCGGGAGGGTCATCGGGAGTCTTCGCTGACGTTCATCGGTGGTGCCGCCGGAGGCCAGCTCATCGGCCAGGCGATCCTCACTGGTGGGCCGGTCGTGCTCGCGCTCAGCGGAGCCCGCCCGCACGAGGTGACAGCGCTCTTCGCGGCGCTCGCGCTCTTCCGAGCGCCGTACGTGCTCGCGCTCGGCTTGGTCACCCAGCTCACCGGCCGGCTGACAAGCCTTGTCGTCCAGAATCGTCTCGCCGACCTGCGCCGGATCCGGCTGGTCGTTCTCGTCACGACCGTCGTCGCCTCGGTCGGGGCAGCCGCCATCGGTGCGGTGCTCGGGCCGCCCCTGCTGCGGTTGATCTTCGGACCGGACGTGACGATCGCTGGCGATCTTGCCCTCGTCCTGGCCATCGGCAGCACCGTGGCACTCGGCAATCTGGTGCTCACGGTGGCGCTGCTCGCGCAGAACCGTGGGGGGGTGGTCGCGCGGGTCTGGACGATCGGGCTGCTCGGCGGCGTGGTCTGCTTCGCCGCGGTCGACACCGGGGCGCTGGCTCGCACCTGCCTCGCGTTCCTGGCCGCAGAGGTCGTCGCCTTCGCCGCCTCCTATGTCGAACAGGTCCGCTGGTCCTCCCGACGGGTCGCCGCTGCCACCCCGGTCGGCTGAGCCCGGTTCCAGGTGAGCCGCCTATGAACAACGTGGGAGCATGGCAGGCGTGACCGAGGAGCGAATCGTCGGGGTTGGTGCGGGAGCCTCGGGATTCCGCGGCTTCGAGCGTGGCGGTGACACCCCAGGGAGTGAGATCGCTACCGAGGACATGGTGCTGAACATCGGTCCACAGCACCCGGCCACCCATGGCGTTCTCCGGCTGCGCGTCACGCTCGACGGGGAACGGATCGTCAGGTGCGAGCCGATCGTCGGATACATGCACCGAGGAGTCGAGAAGCTCTTCGAAGTGCGCGACTACCGTCAGATCCTCGTGCTGGCCAACCGGCACGACTGGCTCTCCGCATTCTCGTCCGAGCTCGGCGTCGTGCTCGCGGTCGAACGCATGCTGGGCATGGAGGTCCCCGTGCGTGCCACGTGGACTCGGATGCTGCTCGCGGAGCTCAACCGGGTGCTGAACCATCTGATGTTCCTCGGGTCTTACCCGCTGGAGGTCGGTGCCATCACCCCGATCTTCTACGCCTTCCGCGAACGCGAGACGATCCAAGAAGTGATGGAGGAGATCTCGGGCGGCCGGATGCACTTCATGTTCAACCGGGTCGGTGGCCTCAAGGAGGATCTGCCGGCGGGCTGGCTGCGGCGCACGGCGGACGCGGTGGCCGCCGTACGACGCCGGTTGCCGCAGATCGAAGAGCTCATCTTCGGCAACGAGATCTTCCGGGCCCGCACCAGAGGCGTCGGCGTGCTCGACGCGCCCACGATCGCCCAGTACGGCGTGTCAGGCCCGATCGCGCGGGCCGCGGGCGTCGACTTCGACCTCAGACGCGACGACCCCTACCTCGCCTATTCCGAGCTCACCGATTCGGGGCTGCTCAGGATCCCGACTCGACAAGAGGGTGACTGCTACGCGCGCTACGGGCTGCTGCTCGACCAGGTCAAGGTGTCGTTGGATCTCGCGGACGCGTGCCTTGACCGGATCGGATCGCTGCCGGCCGGGCCTATCAACGTCCGCCTGCCGAAGATCCTCAAGGCACCCGAGGGGCACACCTACGCGTGGACCGAGAACCCGCTCGGGATCAACGGCTACCTGCTGGTGTCCCACGGCGAGAAGACGCCGTGGCGGCTGAAGCTTCGATCTGCCTCGTTCAACAACATCTCGGTCCTCCCCACGATGGTGCCGGGGTGCGTGGTGGCAGACCTGATCGCGATCCTGGGCTCGATGTTCTTCGTGGTCGGAGACATCGACAAGTAGCGGGCGGCGTCGCGACCACTGGTCGTCCGTGTGCTCGCTCAGACCGGATGCCCGCCGGCAGGGCTCCGGACTACGTAGACCTCGACGGGAACGCCGATCGACGGGTCGTCGAGAAGGGGGAGCCTGGCCAGCCGTCGAACGCCGCGTGTCTCGATCTCGAAAGCACCCGAGCGCTCGTCGACGAAGGCAAGCACCCGCTCGGCCTCTGCTCGCAGGTCATGCTCCACCAGCCAGGCGATGAGTCGGTTCGGCGCAGACAGGCTCGAGGCGCTCAGCTTCGGCCGTCCCTCCTGCAGCGCCCTCAGCCCCTCGCGGAGCACCTGCCAGTACGTGTCGTCACAGCCCGGGATCTCCCGAAAGTACAGCGGCAGGCCGGTCCACAGAAGCTCGCCGTACCAGAGGCGACGGACCTCTGGCCAGCCCTCGCGGTCGATCAGGTCCGAGGTCATCAGCTTCGTCTCGAGCCGGTCGCGCAGGTCGTCGACGAGGTGCCGCTGCTGGGTGATCGAAGTGCCGTCCTCCCGGATCCGCCAGAGGTAGACCGGCTTTCGCAGCACATCGAACGTGGCGCCCGCCAGGTAGGCACGGGTCAGGGTCGGCTGGTCCTCGTACCGCACCCCCTCCGGGTACGACAGTTGCAGCCGCTGCCAGGCGCTGCGGCGAAACACCTTGTTCCAGGCGAAGATGTCGCGCAGCATGCCCGGGAACTGTCGCAACGTGACGTGGAGACGACGCCGAGTATGCACCGCGGCGATCGCGGCCGGTTGGCGGTTCCCGCCAGGGAAGTTCCGTTGCATGCTGCCGACGGCGAAGTCCGATCCGGACTGCTCGAGCGTCGAGAGCATCAACTGGTAGGCCCCGGGAAGGACCAGGTCGTCTGAGTCGGCGAAGGCAAGATAGTCGCCAACTGCTGCTCGCGCGCCGGTGTTACGGGCAGCGCTCAGGCTCCGGTGCGGCGTCGTGATGACACACACGTGGCTGTGACGAGAGGCGTAGTCGGCGATGAGGGCGGCGGAGCCGTCCGTCGACCCGTCGTCGACGACGATGATCTCGAGCGCTTCGACATCCTGCCCGAGGATGCTGTCGAGGCAGTCTGCGACGTACGGCTTGACGTTGAAGACCGGAACCACGACCGAAAGCCGCGGCTGGTCTCGTCGGGAGCTCGGCACGGCGACACCCTACCTAGCGCGACCAGACCCTCATGTCCTGGTCGACCGCGCCCGAGCCTCTACGATGCGCCTATGCCCACTCTCCCCGACACCGGCACGACTGAGGCTGGGGCCGCGGGTGCCGCCCAGCGCAAGGTCGTGCTCGTGTGCGGCTCCGGCCGAAGCGGGACCAGCACGGTGGTGGGGATCCTTCAAAAGCTGGGCATGCACGTTCCACAGCCGGAAGTCGTCCCGGACCAGACCAATCCCAAGGGTTTCGGCGAGCCGCGCTGGGTTGTCGACTTCCACAACGAACTGCTTCGCCGACTGGTCGTCGAGGTGTCGGACGCTCGCCCGCAGGCGTGGTTCGAGACGGCTCGGATGTCCGCGCGAGAGCCGGTGCGGGAGCGAGCTCGCAGCTGGCTTGCCTCCGAGCTCGATGGCCCCGACGACGTCATCATCAAGGACCCACGGCTCTCGTGGTTCCTCGGCCTCTGGGACGTCGCGGCGCTGCGCTGCGATGCCTCTGCGCGCTACCTCACCATGCTGCGGCCGCCCGCCGAGGTCGTCGCAAGCAAGGAGCGCGCCTACGCCGGGCCGGCCCCGACTGCCAACCGAACCGCCGCGTGGATCAACATGATGCTGCACACCGAGCGGGCCACCCGATCAGGGCGCCGAACGTTCGTCCGCTACCACGACCTGCTGGACGACTGGACGTCCTCGGTCTTCCGGATCGGCGACTCTCTCGGTCTCGACGTCGTCCGGACGGCACCCGTCCACAACGTTGGCACCGTCCACAGTTTCGTCGATCCGTCCCTGCGACGGGTGCGGAGCAGCTGGGACGATGTCGAGCTGCCCGCGTCGGTCAGAGACCTGGCCGAGCAGACGTGGGGCGAACTGACCAAGCTGGCCGAGCCCGACGGTGACGTGCCCACCGTCCACGTGGCACTCGACGCCCTGCGCGAGGAGTACGTCGCGCTGTACCAGCAGGCCGAGGCGATCACGACCTCGTCGGCGATCGCAGCCCGGCGAGCAGGAGCACGCAAGGCTCGGCTGGACCTGCAGCGCGCCGCAGCGGAGCCGCGGTCGAACACAGACCACCCCGCCGAGCCTTCCCGAGGACTAAAGGCGCTCGTCCCCCAACGCCTGCGAGCGATGCCAGGCCGCTGGCGGCGTACCTGATCAGCTCCGAAGACGTGGTGACCAACGTCGAGGACGAGCATGATTTCGACATTCGCTGGCCCTGGGCTCGGGGCGAGCCAGCGGTCTGGTGTCACCCGAGGGCGTCACTCAAAGTAAGCCCTTGCTGTTGAGGTAGTCGGTCGCTACGGTCGAAGCCTTGTCGCGATTGACGTCGACCTTGATGTTGAGCGCGGCCAGGTCTGCCGTGGTCAAGGTGGCCGACAGCTTGTTGAGCGCGGGCGCCACGTCGGGGTGGGACTTGAGGAAGGACGTGTTGACGGCGGGGATCAGGTTCTGTGCCGGCTGGATGCCCTTGTCGTCCTTGAGCAGCACCAGGTTCTCCGACGACAAGGCTCCGTCTGTTGTCGCCACCTCGACGACTTGTGACTCCCCCGACGTCGCGGAGTTCTTGCCCTCGGTGGTGTCGAAACCGAGGCTGAGAATCTTGGTGATCTTCAGGCCATAGGTCTGGGAGAGCCCGCCCGCGCAGTCCGATCGGCCCTTGCAGTCTGGAGCCGCCGCAAGCACGATCGGCGCCTTGAGCGCGGCGAGGTCGGAGAGCGTCGACAGGTTGTACTTGTCGGCGCACGCCTTCGTCACCGCGAACGCGTTCTGGTCTGTCGCCTTGGCCGGGTTGAGCATCGTGATGCCGGCCTTGTCGGCCAGTGGCTTCAGGGCCGCCAGTGAGGCCTGGGCGTTGTTGCTCATCAAGGATTTGGCGTTGGCACCGTTGGCCGCCGTGTTGAGGAAGTCGCCGATGCCCGAGACGTACTCGGGCACGACCTGGACCGAGCCGTTCTCGAGCAGAGGCATGTAGATGTCGCGGGTCTGGACGAGCTTGACATTGACCGTGTAGCCCGCCTTCTGCAGGACCTGCTTGTACATCTCGGCCATGATCTCCATCTCGGTGTAGGCCTGCGCGGCGAGGGTGATAGTGCCCTTGCTGGCTGCCTCCGGGACGACGTCGGCGGCCTGCTGCACGGCCCCTGCGGAACCGACCATGACCGGCTGGCGCTGCTGGCCAGAGGCGTTGCCCGTGATGCGACCCGAGGAGCTGCTCTTGCTGGAAGTCGGCGAGATGCTGCACGAGGCTGAGCCCCCACCGTTCGACGAGCTGCAGGCAGCCACCCCGGTGAAGATGGTGCCGATTGCGGCGATCAGGGCCGCGGTCCGCCGAATGCTCATCCCGTTTCCGCCTTCTGTGTCCCGCAGTCGTCGACTACGCGTGTCCGGTCGGGCACCGGGTGGCACCCGTTCCCCCTACCGAACCACCCGATCTGGCCTCACGCAAGTGTGTTTGCCGACGTTAGGTTGACCGCCACCCGCTCGCTGCGCCTGCGCGGATCGACTCGCTTCTCGAGAACCGCGGAACCGCTCTCCAGCACGAGGGCGACAGCGGCCACGACGGCGGCACCGGCAAGACCCTTCCCATAGTTGCTACGGAAGAACCCGGCAGTGATCACATTGCCGAGCCCGGGACCCGCGACCAGCGCGGCGATCGTCGCCGTTGCCCAGAGCTGGACGAGTGCGAGCCGAAGGCCGGTCATGATCAGCGGCAGGGCAAGCGGAAGCTCGACGCTCGAGAAGAGCTGCCAACCGTTCATGCCCATCCCACGGGCTGCCTCGACGATGCCGCGATCGACCTCGCGAACGCCGACGTAGCTGTTGGTGATGATCGGTGGAAGGGCAAACAGCGTCAGCGCGATCAGGGTGGCCAGGCCAGCCCGGCCGTACGGCCCGAGCACTGCACTTCCGACCGGCCCCACGGACAGCACGACCAACACCGCAAACGTCGGGATCGCCCGGCCGATGTTGGAGATGTTGATCGCGAGGAAGCCTCCCTTGCCGAGATGGCCCAGCGCGAGCGCGATCGGGAGCGCGAGCACCATGGCGACGACCATCGCGGTGAAGGTGAGGAACAGCTGCTGCCAGAGCTCGGAGAGCATGCCGTTGCTGCCGGTCCAGTTGGCACTGGTTGTGAGATAGGTGAATGCGTCGTGGATCATCGAGCGTCGCCCTTCACGCTCGCGCCCGGGTCCACGGTGTCAGCAACCGCTGCACCCCGAACAGGATCAGGTCGAGCACCAGGGCAAGGACGACGACGAGCACGGTAGCCGCGAAGATCTCGGCCTTGAACGTGGTCGCCACCCCGTCGTAGAGCAGGTTGCCGAGGCCGCCGTAGTTGAGGATCGCACCGATCGTGGTGAGCGCTACTGTCGAGACGGTCGCGATCCGTAGCCCGGCCATGATCACAGGCAGCGCCAGCGGCATCTCCACTCGGAGCAGCATTCGGACCGACCCGTAACCCATCCCCGCGGCCGCTTCCTTGACGTCGTCGGGCACCGCCCGCAATCCGGCCAGGGTGTTGCGGACAAGGATCGTCAAGGAGTACAGCGCGAGCCCGATGACGACGGTCTTGGCCGTGATGCCGGTGAGGGGGACCAGAAGGGGGAACAGAGCCAGCGACGGGACCGTGTAGATGATCGTCGAGCCGCCCAGGATCGTCGTCTCGAGCCGTGGGAACCGCCGTGCGACGACCGCCAGCGGGAGGGCTACCACCAGGCCCAAAAGAACCGAGACGACCGTGATCCACAGGTGCTGGAACGTGGCCGCGCGGAGATCGCTCGCCCGGTCTTGCCAGTACGAGGTGCAGAACCAGTGGTTGACAGTGAGGCTGTAACACGAAGGCCCCGGCAACCCTGTCACAGGTAAGGTCACATGATGGACGCTACCGAAGTTCCGATGATCCGGCTGCAGGGCGTCGGCAAGACATATCCGGACGGAACGGCTGCGGTCCACGACCTCGACCTCGACCTCGCCCGAGGCGAGTTGGTGACCCTGGTGGGGCCCTCGGGATGCGGAAAGTCGACCACCCTGAAGATGATCAACCGACTGATCGAGCCAACGACCGGCACGATCGAGCTCGACGGCGAGGACGTGACCCATGTCAACGCCGTGCACCTACGCCGACGGATCGGCTACGTCATCCAGCAGATCGGGCTGTTCCCGCATCAGAACGTTCGGGCGAACGTCGCGACCCTCCCCCGGTTGCTCGGGTGGGACAGGAAGCGCACGATCGCCCGGGTCGACGAGCTGCTCGAGACGATGGGGCTCGATCCGGCGACGTTCGGCGATCGCTACCCGCGTCAGCTCTCCGGCGGGCAGCAACAGCGGGTCGGTGTGGCACGTGCGCTGGCAGCAGACCCGGACGTGCTGCTGATGGACGAGCCGTTCGGTGCGGTCGACCCCATCGTCAGGAGCCGACTCCAGGACCAATTCCTCGAGATCCAGGAACGCCTGGCCAAGACCGTCGTCTTCGTCACGCACGACATCGAGGAGGCGGTCCGGCTCGGAGACCGCGTCGCCGTCTTCGAGCCGGGTGGCCGGTTGGCTCAGTTCGACACGCCGGCCCGCGTGCTCGGCGGCCCGGCTGACGACTTCGTCGCTGAGTTCGTCGGAGCCGACCGCGGGCTGCGCAGGCTGGCCGTCACGCCGATCGAGCTCGTCGACCTCGAGCGGCCACCCGTCGTACACGACACCGATACGCTCGCCGAGGCGCATCGCAGCATGTCCGGCGAGAGCGTCCGCTGGGCCGTGGTGCTCGACGCGTCCGACAACCTGCGCGGCTGGATCGGCCTCGATGACACGGCCGGCGCTGGCGCCGTCCGTGATCGGGCCGAGCGGATGGACGCCTGGGTAGACATCGACGCCTCTCTCAAGGAGGCGCTGTCGACCATGCTGCAGTGGGACGCCGGCTGGGTAGCCGTGCTCGACGGTGACCAGTTTCTGGGCGTGCTGACCCCGGCCACCCTGCATGAGGCTCTGCGGCGCTCCATCTCGGCCGAGGAGGAGGGAAAGGCACTCGCCGAGGTATCAGTTTCCACGACCGGACCTCTCCACTAGCGAAGTCGGATCTGCACGTAGGCTCCTCGCACACTCGGCCCCGCCGCAGCTCGGGTACCCCCTTGTCGGGGTGCCCCGGCTCGCGACAGTGGCCGCGGTCGAGGCGAGGACAGGACAGATCCGCCCACACCGAGTCATCGTATTGAGGAGAGTCTTGTGGCACCATCACACCGTCGTCCGCGCGTGGCCTTTGCCGCGCTCGGGGCAACAGTCGCATTGGGGGCCGGCCTGCTGGTGGCCGGTGCGCTTACACCGGCCGACGCGAGTCAGGCATCCCCCACCACCACGGCCGGCCCGCACTTCACCGCAGCGGGTTGTCAGCGGCTGACCCCAGATCAGCTCAAGGCGCACTTCGCACGGTGCTTCGCGTTGGTGCGGACCGACGTCGCGCACCAGATCGCCGCCAACGCCACCCAACCCCTGTCGGGGGCGCTCGGCCCAGCCGACATCCAAGCGGCCTACAAGCTCCCCGCCACCGGGCAAGGCCAGACGGTGGGCATCGTCGACGCCTTCGGCGACTCCCACGCGGAGTCCGACCTGGCAGTGTTCCGGGCGCACTTCGGGCTGCCGAGCTGCACGATCCTGAACGGCTGCCTGAAGGTCGTCAACCAAAATGGTGACACCTCGCCTTTGCCCACCGACGACAAGGGATGGGCACTCGAGACATCGCTGGACCTCGATGCCGTCTCCTCGGCCTGCCCGAACTGCCACATCCTCCTGGTCGAAGGGACGGACAACAGTTTCACGAACCTGGGAAAGTCCGTCGACACCGCCGTCACTCAGGGCGCGGGGTTCGTGTCCAACTCGTACGGCGTGGCCGGCGAGTTCCCGGCGGAGACCACGTACGACCACTACTACAACCACCAGGGTGTCGCAGTGACGGCGAGCACCGGCGACGTCGGCAACGTCCAGAACTGGCCGGCCACCAACCCGAACGTGGTCGCCGTCGGCGGCACGACGCTGACTCCCAACGCTTCGACGCGCGGGTGGGCGGAGACGGCCTGGTCGAACGGGGGTAGCGGATGCTCGCTGTACGAGCTGAAGCCGACGTACCAGACGAACCTCACCACGTTGTGCGCCAAGCGCGCGAACGCCGACATCGCGGCTGACGCCAACCCCATCACTGGCCTGGCCGTCTACGACACGCTCGGCTACGGCGGTTGGCTCCAGGTCGGTGGCACCAGCCTGGCGTCGCCGCTCGTCGCCGCGATGTACGCGCTGGCAGGAACGCCGTCGGCGGGTACGTACCCGGTCACCTACCCGTATGCCGACCCCACCGGTCTCTATGACATCACCGCCGGTCAGGACGGCACCTGCGGAACCCTGTTGTGCCAGGCCGGACCGGGCTGGGACGGCCCCACCGGGCTCGGCACGCCGCACGGCGTCAACGCCTTGAAGTTCAGGGCACCGTCGACGGTCTCGGCATCGGCCGCGACCATCACCTACGGCACCTCGGGAAGCGTGCACGTCAGCGTCAACTCCACCCCGCAGGCGACGGGGACCGTGCGCGTGCTCCACGGCACGACGGTCCTCGGAACCGCTTCACTGGCCAACGCGACGGCGAACGTCGCGCTCGGGAGGACCGCGCTGCAGCCGGGTCAGTACTCCCTCACGGTCCGGTTCGCCGGGAGCGCCACCGTCAACCCATCCTCGACCACGGTGAGCGTGAAGGTGGTCCGGGCGGCCACATCGGTGAGTGCGCACGTCACGAACACCAAGGTGGTGGTGAACAAGACCAGGCCGACGATCGCCGTCAAGGTGACCGCTGCGGGGTTCCGGCCGGGGGGAACCGTCGTGGTGAAGCGGGGCACCGTCAAGGTGGGAACCGGCACCTTGCACCTCGGCCGAGTGACGATCACGGCCAACGCGTTCAAGCGCGCGGGTCAGCAGACGCTGACCGTGCATTATCTGGGCAGCACGCAGGCCGCGGGGAGCGGCACGAAGATCACCGTCAACGTGGTCAAGGGCTGAGTCGGGATGCACCGATGGCCGCCGTCGTGAGTCTGGCCTAGGTCAGGCTCACGACGGCGGCGACCCGAACCCCAGTCCCAGCACGAAGTACGGCTGTCTGTCAGCGGTCCAACAACGAGGGGATCGCGGCCTCGCCAGGTCGGGGCCGGGCACGCTTGTCGTCAGCCGTCGTCGTCGTCCTTGGGCACCCGACAGGCATGCTCGAGCAGCAGTCCACCGACGACCATGATGAGCGCGGCAAGGGCGGCTGCTAGGGAGTGGATAACCCGCTCCCGAGGCAGCGGGATGTTCATGTCGCCGATGAAGTGCAGCGAGAAGCCGAGGTAGCCGCCTGCGATGACCGCGCCGACCAGCGAGCTCGCCTTGGCAAGGAGCAGGAAGCTCACCGCCCTTTGGGCATCGACGTTACGACGTTCGCGGTGCACCGTACGGTGCATCCAGTTGGCCAGCACCAACAACAGACCCGCGATCAGTGCCAGCGCGCCCACCGACGTCCATTCGACCCGCGGCGCGGTGTTGTTGATCGACTCCGCGAGCGGCACCAACCCGAAGCCGAGCAGGCCACCGACTACGAACAGCACCGCGAGCACAACCAGCCGCGTCGGTCGGACGGTGCCCTGCTGCTGCCCAGGCGTGTTGGTCAAGGTCGCCCCACCTCGGGCATCGCGAGCCCCCCGGATGTCCTGGCCTTACGTCGGACGATCGGGCACAGCCCCACGGTAAACGTGCGTGCGTCTCCAGGCGGAGGTGCGAAGTCGTACCCAGGACTGCTTCGAGCGACGCCTACATAGCGAGGCGGGTGCAGGGGCCGCGGAGACATGGCGTGAGCTTCCGACGCAGGACACTAGATGTCGAGGGCGAGGTCGTCGCGGCGTACGACGCCTGACGTGTCGATGTCAGCGAGGAGGTCGGCGATCTTGCCGCGCCCGGGAATGGACGCTTGGGCGTCGATCTCGTGCCAGGGCACGAGGACGAAAGCACGCTCGTGGGCGCGAGGGTGGGGCAGCGTGAGGTCCTCGGTGTCGGAGAGCCGATCCCCCACGACGATCAGGTCGACGTCGAGGGTGCGAGGTCCATTTACCTCCTCGTCGGCGTGATCGCGGCCGAACGCGATCTCGACAGCCTGGGCCCGATCGAGCAGCGTCGCCACGGCCAGCGTGCTGTCGGCGACGAGGATCACGTTGAGGAAGCTCGGAGAGTCAGCGGGCGCATCGACCGGCTCCGTCTCGTAGACCGACGAGACCGTTACCACGCTGACCTCCGGCGTATCGGCCAACGCGTTGAGCGCGCCCTGCAGGTTAGCCAGTCGATCGCCGAGGTTGCTCCCCAGCGATAGCACCGCCGGCCGGATCGGTCGCATCTCTCCGGTCAGCGTGTCGGGGTCGATGATGTGCGGGTTGGGCGTCTCAGTCATCTCGGCTCCGGTGGATAGTAAGGCTGACGTCCTCGAACGCCACGGGGATTGGTGCCGCGGGCTTGTGAATCGTCACAGTAACCCAAGCCGCCCGCGTGTCGGCGAGACAGACATCCGCCACTCGCTGGGCCAGGGTCTCGATCAGGTCGACGGGATCCGACGCCATCGCCGCATGCAGCCGCTCGGCGAGCTCACCGTAGTGGACGGTCGCCGAGAGGTCGTCGCCTGCCGCCGCAGCCCGGGTGTCAAGACCAAGCTCGACGTCGGCGATGAACGGCTGGCCGTCGCGTCGCTCGTGCTCGAGAACCCCGTGATGGCCGAACACTCGCAACCCGCGCAGGGTCAGCCGGTCCAGCGGCTGCTTGGTCGTCTGCGTCATCGCTCCTCACTCTGAACGGTCCGCACCTGAGAGTACCGGGGAGGCGTGATGGACCCATAGCCGCCAACCGGCCGGCGTACGCCGGAACACGTTCGTCGCGGCAGCACTGCCCCCCGCGAACACGCCGAGGGGTGTGCTCTCCCCGGCCGAGAGCACGTTCTCCATGCAGCTCACCGAGGCCACGTCGCCGACCACGGTCGCCTCGACCCCGGTCAGGAAGAACTGGATGTAGGGCGCCTGCGCCATCAAGGCAGTCCACGACCTCATGACCGCGGCCCGGCCTCGGATCGGCCGGGCGGCCGGGTGCACGCACACGACCCCGTCGTCGTCGGCCCACACACGCGACATCAGGTCATAGTCGGCCTGCTCGAAGGCCGAGTAGAACTCGGCGTGCACGGCGAGCACCGCCTCGAGATCGCTGGTCATGGTCTCGGTTCCCGCCCGTAGCGCGCGGCCACCTTGACGGCGTCGATCGAGGGCGATACGTCGTGCACTCGCACACACCAGACCCCCGACAGCGCCGCGAGCGCCGCCAGCACCGCCGACGCGGCATCGCGGTGGACCGCCGGCCGCGGCCGGCCCTCCGCGTCGGCCAGCAAGGTCCCGAGGAAGGCCTTGCGGGAGGCGCCGACGAGAACTGGGTAGCCAAGCTCGTGCAGTTCTTCGATCCGGGCCAAGACAGTCCAGTTGTGGTCGCCGGTCTTGGCGAAACCGAGTCCCGGGTCGACGACGAGGTGCTCCGGGCGGATCCCGGCGGCGAGAGCCCGCTCGATCTGCGGCTCGAGCTCGCGGATCACGTCGGTGACCACATCGACGTAGCTCGTGAGCTCGTGCATCGAGGCCGAGTGGCCGCGCCAGTGCATCCCGATGTAGGGAACGCCGAGGCTTGCCGCGGTGGTGAGCATGTCGGGATCGGCTCGTCCCCCTGACACGTCGTTGATGACGCCGGCGCCGGCCTCGACGGCGGCCCGTGCGACGCTCGCCCGCATCGTGTCGACCGACACGATCGCTCCCGCGCGGCTGAGCTCGGTGACGACCGGGAGGACCCGGCCCAGCTCAACGTCGACGCTAGGCCGCCGGGCACCGGGTCTGGTGGACTCGCCGCCCACGTCCACCAGGTCGGCCCCTTCCTGGAGCATCGCCTTGCCGTGCTCGATCGCAGCCTCCGGCTCGAGCCAGAGCCCGCCGTCGGAGAAGGAGTCCGGCGTGACGTTGACCACGCCCATGACCAGGCAGCGCGCGGGCTGCGGGAGACCCTCGACGTAGCGCCGTGGTAGCCCTGGCATCGCGGACGCCATTACCCCAGGATGAGGCTCATCGCCTCGGCACGCGTCGCCGGATCACGTAGCTGGCCGCGCACCGCGCTCGTGACGGTCTTGGAACCCGGTTTGCGCACGCCGCGCATGGTCATGCAGAGGTGCTCACACTCGAAGACAGCGATCACCCCACGGGGCTTGAGGATTCGCATCACGGAGTCGGCCACCTGTGTGGTGAGCCGCTCCTGCACCTGCGGTCGGCGGGCATAGACGTCGACGAGCCGGGCAAGTTTGGACAAGCCCGTGATGCGCCCGTCCTTGTTGGGGATGTAGCCCACGTGGGCAACCCCGTTGAAAGGCACGAGGTGGTGCTCACAGGTCGACCAGACCTCGATATCTTTGACCAGCACCAGCTCGTCGTGGCCGATGTCGAACGTCGTTCTGAGCACGTCGTCGGGACTCAGCCGCAGACCCGCGAAGGTTTCGGCGTAGGCACGGGCGACCCGCGCGGGGGTGTCGCGAAGCCCGTCACGCTCGGGATCCTCACCGATCGCGATCAGCAGCTCCCGCACGGCGGCCTGCGCACGCGCGTGGTCGAACTCGGGCACGACCCACTCAGCCGGTGGGACAACCGCGTCGGTCGCCATCAGCCGACCGACCTTGGATCGCGCGTACCGATACTCGCGGCCACGACCACTAGCCCGACCCCATCGGCGGCTGTGGACCGGCCGGAGGGATCGGGCCGCTGGGCGGACCGCCAGGAGGGACGGAGGGGGGCAGCCCGCTGCCGGTGCCCTCACTTCCGGGGCTGACCGTGATCTCGGGCTTGACGGCGCCACGGCCGTTGGCGGAAACGGGAACGGCCACCGGCGGGATCGCCGACGGGATACGACTGTCGGAGCCGGTCCAGGCCGGTCGCTCCGGGCGCGCCACGAGCGTGGCGAACACACCCGTCAGCGCCTTGCGGTCCAGGGTCTCCTTCTCGAGCAGCTCGGTGACGAGCTGGTCGAGAACGCCGCGGTTCTGCACCAGGATGTCGAATGCCTCCTGGTGGGCGTTGGTCATCAGCTTGTTGATCTCCTCGTCGATGATCGCGGCGATCTCCTCGGAGTAATTGCGGGTATGGCCGAAGTCGCGCCCGAGGAACGGCTCGCTGTTGTCCTCGCCGAGCTTGACCGCGCCGATCCGCTCGCTCATGCCGTAGCTGGTCACCATGTTGCGGGCGATCTTGGTGGCCTTGTCGATGTCGTTGGATGAACCCGTCGTCGGGTCGTGGAAGATCAGCTGCTCGGCCGCCAGACCGCCCAGCGCGTAGGCGAGCTGGTTGAGCAGCTCGTTGCGCGACACCGAGGACTTGTCGGACTCGGGCAGGACCTGGGTGTAGCCGAGCGCCCGCCCGCGAGGCAGGATCGTGATCTTCGCGACCGGATCGGTACCGGGAAGCGCGGCGGCCACCAGAGCGTGCCCGCCCTCGTGGTAGGCCGTCATCAGCTTCTCCTGCTCGCTCATCAGGTGCGAGTGCCGCTGCGGGCCCATGCTGACCCGGTCGATTGCCTCGTCCATGGAGCGCTCGTCGATCATCCGCTGGTTCTGCCGAGCAGTCAGCAGCGCGGCCTCGTTGAGCACGTTCGCCAGGTCGGCCCCGGTGAAGCCGGGGGTACGACGTGCGATCGCCATCAGGTCGACGCCGGCAGCCATCGGCTTGCCACGTGAGTGCACCTGGAGGATCTTGAAGCGGCCCTGCATGTTGGGAGCGTCGACGCCGATCATCCGGTCGAACCGGCCGGGTCGCAGCAGGGCCGGGTCGAGCACGTCGGGCCGGTTGGTGGCTGCGATCAGGATCACACCGCCGCGCACGTCGAATCCGTCCATCTCAACGAGCAACTGGTTCAGGGTCTGCTCGCGCTCGTCGTGCCCGCCACCGAGTCCCGCCCCACGGTGCCTCCCGACCGCGTCGATCTCGTCGATGAAGACGATGGCCGGGGCATTCTCCTTGGCCTGCTCGAACAGGTCACGCACGCGGGAGGCACCGACACCGACGAACATCTCCACGAAGTCAGAGCCGGAGATCGAGTAGAAGGGAACGCTGGCTTCACCCGCGACAGCACGCGCGAGCAGGGTCTTGCCGGTGCCGGGCGGCCCATAGAGCAGCACACCCTTGGGAATCTTGGCACCGACAGCCTGGAACTTGGCCGGTTGCTGGAGGAACTCCTTGATCTCACCGAGCTCCTCGATGGCCTCGTCACAGCCCGCGACATCGGCGAACGTCGTCTTGGGGGTGTCCTTGCTGACGATCTTCGCCTTCGACTTGGCGAACTGCATCACGCGCCCACCACCGCCTTGCAGGCTGTTCATCATGAAGAGGAAGAACAACACGATCAGCAAGATCGGGAAGATGCCTGACAAGAACGTCCAGAGCAGGCTGGGCTTGGGCACTTCGACGTTGTACGACTGCTGGATCTTCCCGGCGTCGGACTCCTTCTGCACCATGTTGATCAGCTGGGTGCCCTGGTCGGCGAGCCAGTTCGCCGAGATCTTCTGACCGTTGTCCAGGGTCGCCTGGATCTCCTGGTCACCGTCGATGAGCACCACGCTCTTGACGTCACCCGACTTCAAAGTGGCGACCATCTTGGAGGTGTTGACGGCCTGATAGCTGCTGCGCGACGACACGACGTCGAGCACGATCAGGACGATTATGGCAAAGAGGACGACCCAGAGCCAGGGTCCACGAAACCAGCGCTTCACGTATCTCAACCGGGGGCGGGCCCCGTTCCTCCTACCAGTCAGTCACAGCGGTCGACAACCATTGTCACCTATTGGCAAAATCAACGATCCAGCCGCTCCGAAGAGTCCCGATTGTCTCAGTCAACAGACGTGGCGTCCAACCGATCGTCCGGATCGGTGACAATTCGGTATCGGCCGGAGATCTCCCTCGGCCTGGTGGGTGGTGAGCACGCTCAGGTGTAGACGTGTGGGGCGAGTGTCGCCACCGAGCGCAAGTTGCGATACTGCTCCGCGTAGTCGAGGCCGTAGCCCACGACGAACTCGTTGGGGATGTCGAAGCCGACATACTTGACGTCGACAGTCATCCGCAGCGCGTCGGGCTTACGCAGCAGGGTGCAGATCTCGACCGATGCCGGCCGCCGCGACCGCAGGTTCGACACCAGCCAGGACAGCGTGAGTCCGGTGTCGATGATGTCCTCGACCACCAGCACGTCCTTGCCGGAGATGTCGGTGTCGAGGTCCTTGAGGATCCGCACCACCCCTGAGCTGGTCGTGCCCGAGCCGTACGACGTCACCGCCATCCAGTCCATGGACACGTGCCGGTTGAGAGCGCGGGCAAGGTCGGCCATCACCATCACGGCACCTTTGAGCACTCCGACGATCAACAGCTCCCTTCCCTCGTAGTCAGCC